>JBAYGV010000011.1:0-11705 GCA_041666445.1 Candidatus Micrarchaeia archaeon
CGTGCGTCAATCTTCTTTATGTTCCCGATTCCGAATTCCCTTTTTTCCAATGATGGAATTTCGAACTTGGCGTGCTGGGAGTAAAAATCGGAAAATTTCTTTCGCAGGAAACGGGTTTCGTTGCTGTCAATCATTTTTCCACCTCATTTGCTTCGTTGGATTCCGCCTCGTTTTCCTCCGTTGCTTCCGTGCGCTTTGCTTCAGTTGGTTTAGCTTCTTTCTGTTCCTTTTGCTCCTGCTGCCTTGAACCGTAAATCTTTCCTTTCCAGTTTAACGGGCTTCCAATCCTGCAATCCGCACAGCATAACCCGTAGGTAAGCATGGTTGCACATGCCGGGGTAGAATAGCCGCGCTTTTTTATGTGCTCCAATTGATAGCGGGTGGTTTTTTCATTGAAATCCGGAAGATTAGAATAAAGCGAAACTATTTTTTCGAATTCCAGTCCCCTTCCTGTCAAATAAACTGCCAATGACCATCTTGCCTGGTGGTTAAGGTTTTCGTGTTTCTTGATTTGGTCTAACAAACGCTCAATGCAAGGTGGATTGTCTCCTTCCTTAAATGTAACCGGTGCGCGTTGTGGTTCGAGCTTTGGAAGTTCTGCCTTTAATGATTCTGCTGCAAGCTTGATGGATTCCGGCGGGGCTTTCACTAATGGAATGACTTCGGCCCGTTTCTTTACTGCTTCTTCTATCAAACGGACTTTTTCCCTATAAATTATTTCGACTTGCCCATTGTGAACGTTTCGGTTTATCAGCCGATAGTCAATGGATTTCGGGGCGAATTTTACGAATGTTGGGAGTGGAACAAACAAAATTCCCCCCGTAGGCGAATTGGAACTAACTATCCCGAATTCTAGCGCGATTTCATCAACAACCGAAACGCTTTCGCTTCCCAGATAGGACGAAGCGCGCTTTGCTTCTGCAACTGCAAACCTGTTGGTCAAATAGCGGTTGCGCATATGGCCAAGAATCATCCTTGCCGCAGCGTAGGATGCGACCTCGTAAACCTTTTCCTGCAGATGGAGAGCCGAGCTCTTTTGAATCCCCCCGCCAAGAGCGTCCTTTATCCGCTTAAGGCCAAGCGAAACGATTTCCTCATTAATCTGCACCTGCTCGTTTTCCAGCAATTCCTTTGCACGCTTGGAAAATGGATATTTTACGCAGAAGTCGGAAAGTTCCATAGAATACCGTTAGGGAGATATGGACGAAAAGGAATTTAATTAACGTACTTAGTAGTTAGAATACCTTCCGAGCGCTAGAAAAGGCGCGACGGAAAGACGCCCATCACTGGATTAAACTTAGATTAGGGCGGCTGGCCTGTTAAGTGGTTACGTAGTAGGGCCCACCGCTGTGGAACGGCTATATGAATAAGTAGTCTGAACTAGTGTTATTATTCGTGATAAAAATGGAAACGAAAGATGAAATTCCTGAGCTTGAAAAAGCATCGACACCAGACGATAAGGATGGTGGAGCTATTTGCCAAGAACTTGGCAAAGCATGGAGGAGCACTACTAAAGTCCTATTCGGAGTAGAGATGGACAAGCTTTCGGGATACGAAAACTACCTAAAACGATATACAGACCCGATGGAAAACAGGAAATCCGCGATAACCGGAAAGGACGTAACCATATCCTCTAATCGGATTCCTACCAATGCAAAGGTAATAGCCCATGACGAAGCGGATTATTACGCGAAAATGACCGCCAGCGTTCCGTTTAACATCAACGAGATAAAAGATATTGATTCTATTGTTGCTGCAACCCGCGAGAAAGTATTCTATACTGGAAACGTATTGCTCGGAAACTCGATTGGATCGAAAGCCTGCCACCGATGCGTAAACCTTTCCTATTCCTATGGATGCCAGGACGTCCGGGACGGAAAATACGTTGCTTTTACGACATCAATCAGGAACCCGGAATACTCTTTCGGCTGCTGCTTTGGCGGGGATATTAAATTCTGCATAAAAATCCTTGACCCGTATAACGTGACTAGATCGGTGGAACTGTTCCATGCAAACGTAGTTGGAGACAGCTATTATTGCGGGACGATTGAAGATTCGGATAATTGCATGTTTTCATTCAACCAGAAGAACAAGCATTACCTGATTGGGAATATCCAGCTTCCAAGGGATAAATACGCAACATTGAAAGCAAAATTGGTTGCAGAAATGGCGGATGAACTGAAAAGCAAGAAGAAATTGCCTTCAATAATTGACATAATACGGGGTGAGGACTAATGACAAGCATAGAAGGTAAACCGAATAGTGCTCAAAAGCATAACAATAATGGCGGTGCAATAAATTTCGAAGAATTCGAACAGAACTTCCAAACTATTACTGGCATTGTATTCGGAAAAAAACTGGTAAAGCATCAGGATTACGAAGCATGGCTGAGCAGGAACGTAACCGTAAGCGACAAGGAAAAATCCAAAATCAGCGATAGCATGGTTCAGCTTCCACCCTATCAATTCTACCGGGACATTAGAAAGAACGTGGTGGACATAGAAGAGGCATACGAAATCATGGGAAAGAAACAGCTCACTGAAAGACAGCTTGAGCAGTTATCACTTGCAAATGCAAAAAGCGTTTTGAAAGAGATTTCCACAACCACTCCAGACACGCAATACGGGACGAACACGAACATTGTTGACTGCCCGCTATACTACAATTCGCATGCGTGCTACAAGTCGCCAGCGCTGAACAAGGCACGGGGCTGCTTGTATTCGTTCTGGCCAAGATATTCAGAGTATTTGGTCGGATGCTACTATACTTTTTCATCAAAGTTCTGTGTGAAATGCTACACGTCGCAAGAGCTTACGCGATGCTTTGAGATCAGCGATTCCAATAATTGCACTGACTGTTATTTCTGCCACAACTGCGAAAACCTGAGCAACTGTATGTTCTGCTTCAACGTAAAAGCGAAAAGGTATGCGATTGCGAACGTTGAGGTTGGGCAGGAGCTTTACGGAAAAATAAAGAAGCTGGTGCTTGATGAGCTGGTTGCAAAGATTGAGAGAGACAAGGATTTGGAGCTGGGAATATACAAAATCAATTAAGTAATTACAACTTTGATTTTGTATAGTTGTGCCAAATTATATATTTGGCGCAGCATATACTCAATCGGAAACAGCAGATAAATTTTAATTTGTGCTTAACATTAGTATGTGTTGATGGCACAAATTACCGAGAACGATTTAATCTTCAGAAAAGCTGACAAAAAAGAGATAGACATTGCATTTGGCTTATTGGAAACGGCTGCGGGATGGCTGAAGTCCCGCGATATTGACCATTGGCAAAACTGGCTAAACCCGACAGAAGCAAACAAAAAATGGGTTACGGACGGTTTTAATAAAAAGTATTTTTTCTTTGTTTTGCACGGCTCAGAAATCATAGGGATGTTCCGCTTGCAATTCGAAGATAAACTATTTTGGGGGAAGAGAACGGAACCGTCCGGGTATATCCACTCGCTGACTACATCCAGAAAATACGCGGGACGCGGTTTAGGCAACATTATTCTGAAATGGGTTGAAAATTACTGCAAAAAACATGAAAAAACATATCTGAGATTGGATTGCAGTGAAAGCAACCCTGGATTACGGTCGTATTACGAAAAATTGGGATTTACAAAAGTTGGAATTAGCCCGCTAAAGGAAGAAAGACTAGTTTTATATGAAAAGAAGCTATAGTTACCCACCAATCCAATTTATCAAAGAAGCCGCTTTGTTTTAGCCAATTCCCTTTCTGCATTTTTTTTATTATCCGGACCTAATTTCGGCTGGATCCCATTCGAACACAAGATATCGAGCATTTTATCATAGCTAACTCCTGCCATTGACGCAGCTTTTCCAAGCGAAATCTTTTCCTTTTTGTAAAGCGCAAGTACGGAGCGTAATTTTTCGTTCGTGCTGGCAACCATAAGAATCTACCGTATCAGTCTCAGTATATCATTCAGTATCGGCAATAATTTCTTTTCCGATTTCCTTAATAATTCGGCACAGGTAGACGAGCCCACCCCCAGCTTTGCTGCCAGTTCCTCTATGCTAATTTTCTTCGGCTGTTCGTAATAGCCATAGCGGCAGGCTAAATCGAAAACTTCCAATTGCCGGTCGGTCAAAAGTTCGCTCGCAAACTTCAATTTGGTAAATCCGGCGGTTCGGAACGAATTCAATGAAACGGATTCTTTCGGAGTTATGAACCTTTTCGAACGTATGCTTATGTCATAGCCCTTGTCCTTTACCATTCCGATAAATTCCTTTAGGCTTTTGTAGTTCGGGGCAAGCATGGAAACGTAATCAACACCGCCTTCTGTCCAGGTTGGCTCAATCCACATCGTCCCGGTTTTTGCTAATGCAGGTGCAGTCGCAATATTCTTATTTTGCTTAACCAGAAGCTGGGATTTCTGAGGCCCAATCATCACAATCCGAACTTCTTTTACAGATTGGAAGCTTTTCCATTTGTCAACTATTTTCTTTAGGCTGGGAGTATCCACTTCGAACATATTTGTGATTGTCTTATCGTCTTCTCCGACAGTTGCAATCCATTTTATTTTAACGTCCCTGATTTTGTCGGTTACGCCAATGGATGTGCAATCATGAACCTGCTCAAGTTCAACAATAAGCGGTGAAGTTTCCTGTGCCATTTTTGAAAATCGCCTGAGTTAGTAGCTAGTTTAGCTTTTGGTATGCTTTTCGTACTTACGCTTTTTGCGCAATTCCGTACGTTCGTTTCAGTTCCGTAACCTTCACTTTGCAGGTTTCGCCCTTCTTTGCTCCTTTTATGAAGAGAATAAAACCGTCTTTTTTTGCAATTCCGTCTCCCTGCGCGCCTTCGCTTTCAATGGTGACTTGAACCACTTCCCCAATTGCCACAGGCTTTGGGATTTCTTTCCTTACAAAATTGACCTTTTCTTCTTCCATGCTTCCACCTTAGAAAAATAGATGAGTAATAGTGGCGCTAAGAAAAAATATAAAGGTTCGCAACGGATTGCGGGAATAAATTTCATCCCATGCTTTTCATTTCAAAAGCTGCTCGATTTTTGCAACATCCTCGCGCGGAACTTCTACAACTACGCCAACTTGGGTTGATACATAGTCATCGCAAGCTCGGACAACGTTCTGGCCGCGATAGTCACTACGAACAAATCGCGTAACAAACCCGACAAACGGGGCATCATCCAGTTTAACAAGAACTCTTGCCATGCTTTCATAGCTCGGATTGTCATTACCTAAAAGGTCCCGACCATGAGGAAACGCAGTCTTGTCATCTAGACAGAAAGTGCCCCTACGATAAGGAGGAAGGTCAGACAATATAATTACGCGTTCAGGAGCAAGCGTTAACTGAGCACCGATGGAATTAGGAACAAAATCAGATGAACGCGGGTCTAAAACCACAAAACCAACAACGTTTGTTTTCCTTGGCGAGTCATCATGAGCAGCGAAACTAAAACCTGCCTCAAATTGCGCATCTTGCAGGGCGCGAATCGCTGTTTGCACCTCTCTCTGCAAATGGCCGATTGCAAAAGAAAGCCTTGAATCATCTCCTGCATAAAATGCAATATCGCTCCTCAATTCTGCTCTCGGCCGTTCGTATGCGACCAATTGACCTACTGGGAAAAGCCCAGCTTCGCTCATTTGGTTTGTAAGGAAAAAAACTGCACGATCCGCTGCGTTTGGGGATGGAAGCCTGAGATTTACTCCGTGCTCATGATTAAAACCGTCAATTAGAGGAAGCACTCCAGAAATAGATACCGATTCTGCCTTTCTCAAAACAAGCAAAGTTGTTGGAACACCTTGAACCCTTACCGCCATCAATTCCTTCCCATCTATTTGAGCTTTAGCCATAAGTAACACCTAAAACGAAGTTATAATGATGTGAAGAAACAGTTAAAAACCCTTAAGGCGACCATTGAGAAGTCCGTTGATAGTCGAACCACAGCCACGCAGTTTTTTAAATAAACATGGACAAATGCAGAACAATATTCTCTGTATCAAACAGATTAAGTCGAACACTCAGGTGGAACTCTATGAAAAACCCGATAACCGCATCAAAAAGAAGCGATTTGGTTTCCTACCCGATAAGGGACATCGTCGTTGAAGCAAAAAAGCTGGAAAAAGAAGGAACAAAGATGATTTATCTTAACATCGGAGATCCGGCAACGTTCGGATTCCGCCCGCCCCAGCACATATTGGACGCGGTAAAAGAAGCGTTAGACACTCCAAAATATTCTGCCTATGCCCCAAGCGAAGGAGACCCGGAATTAAGGCAGGAAATAGCAAGAATTGAGAAAGCAGTCCCTGAAAACGTATTTGTAATGAACGGATTGAGCGAAGGAATCGATTTCGTATTTCAGGCAATGATGGACGCGGGAGATACCCTATTATTGCCATCTCCAACTTATCCACTCTATCTTACTAAAGAAAGAATTGGGTTTGGGACAGAAACGTTTTACGAATGCGACGATAGTTCGTGGGAGCCGAATTTGGATTCTATGCGAAAAGCAATTACTCCGAAAACAAAGGCAATTTCGGTAATAAGCCCAAATAATCCAACGGGAGCAGTCTATTCAAGGAAAACTCTCCAAGGAATAGTTGACATTGCAGGAGAACATGGGCTTCCCATACTTGCAGATGACGCTTATGAAGAGGTAGTTTTTGACGGGGAGAAAGTAAATTTCAGGGACTTACACAAGGATGTCCCATTGATTTCCGGAAGCTCGATTTCCAAGAATTATTTATATCCGGGAGCGCGCGTTGGCTGGCTGACATTCCATGGCGAAGGGCTGGATTTGGTAAAGAACGCAATGCAACGATTGTGCAACCAACGATTATCTGTCAATTGGGAAATGCAAAGAGGTGCGCTTGCCGCATTGAAGAAAGGCCCGGGGCATATGGCTGCGTTCAACCAGACGATAAAAGGAAGACGGGATTTGCTCAAGAAAAGGATTGATGGAATTGATGGGTTGAGCTTGTCTGTCCCGAATGGCGCGTTTTACGCTTTTGTTAAAATCGAGGATATGAAAGGGCACAAGAACGACTGGGGCTTTGTCCGTGCGTTGCTGAAGGAAGGGGTCGTAACCGTTCCGGGTTCGGCTTTCACGACTGTTTTGCCGCCTACTTATTTCAGGATTGTGCTATTGCCTCCGGAAGAAACGATAGATTTGGCTTTTAACAAAATTGAGGCGTACATGAAGAAATAGCATGGTGGCTGACATCGCAGTCTTTTTATAACTTCACAACGGTATATTCCCATGCCGTCCCAGCAACAGAAAAATAAAACACTAAACCAGCAGAAAGTAGGGACCTACCTGAAACTGCTCCAGGATAATGAAAAGTTCTGGAAATCATTCATTGTATTCTTGGGCGCGCTCTTTATTCTCGGGACATTCCCATTCTATCCAATATACATGATTCCAATACTTGCATTCATCTGCGGGGGAATCGCGTACAAGATGCCGCACATCGGGACGCTTCTTTCTGTTTTATTGGTGTTCCCTGCAGTTGCCTACCAATCAGCTATATTCGGATGGCTTTTCCTTCTGGTAATTGCAATCACCTTGTTTGAAATGTTCGAATCCTGGATGGTAATTTCAGCATTGGAAGTTTTGATATTCGCGCCGTTTGCATTCGGTTCGGTCCCATTTTTCGGATGGATAACTGTTTTGGGGATGGTTCTTGGCTCGCTTTATTTCGGCTCGAAAAGAAGCATAATGATTTCCATACCTTCGGTAATGGCAATACTATTGCTATCTTCCATCTGGCTTGTTGAAAATAATGCATTCATGCCATTGAATCTGGATAAATATATCCCAAACAACACGTTGATGATAAACAACCCGCCCGTTGACCTTTTGAGCCTGCCGGGAAGCATTGGCTCTGCATTGGCATCGCTAGGGGATTTCAGCCAAATTTCAATGGTAAGCAATGCCATGGGAACAGTGTTTGGAAATATCGTTACTATCCTATTCGGCGACAGCGGATTTTTCCAGCTTGCAGGCTGGGCGTTGGTTCTTTTTGCAATAAGCTATGTTTCAGGCCAAATAAAGGGAAGAAGGAGCCAGTTCATTTCGTCACTTTTGCTCATATCCATAATCCCAATTTATTATGGAATAACCGTTTTGTTTGGATACGCTTTCAACGAGGGAATGGCATTGGCGGTTGCGACAACAATCGTTGTTGTCGGGATTCTTGAGCAGTTTCATGTCCAGATTTCACATGAGGATGAAGTAACCCGTTCGGAAAAAATGAAGTCGTTTGGAAAGTTTGGAATCCAGGATATGGGTTCGGGAGGAAGCGAAAAATCCCTTGCAGACGTAGGCAATTATGATGACGTAAAGCAGGAGTTGCGCGATTCCATAATAATGCCGCTTGAAAAAAAAGAATTGAGCTATACCTATGGGATAAAGCCGCCTGCAGGAATTTTATTATTCGGCCCTCCAGGTACGGGTAAAACCATGCTCATGCGGGCGCTTGCAAAGGAATTGAAGTATGGATTCTATTACATAAAATCTTCAGACATCCTTTCACAGTGGTATGGGGAATCGGAAAAGAATATTTCCGAATTATTCACGGCCGCAAGGCACAATTCCCCAAGCATATTATTCTTTGACGAGATAGATTCTATTGGAAAGAAAAGGACTGGCTATACTGCGGATGATGTTGGCCCAAGGATATTGAGCATATTGCTTCAGGAAATAGACGGGTTCAAAGGAAGCAAAAGCTCTGTGATGGTCGTTGGTGCGACAAACGTCCCACAGCAATTGGATTCTGCATTGCTAAGGCCTGGAAGGTTCGACAAGATAATTTACATGCACTTGCCCGAAGCTGAAGGACGGGAAAAAATATTCCAGGTCAGCCTTGCAAAAGTCCCGTGCGACGAAGATATAGATTTCAAGAGGCTGGCAGTAAAAACCGAAAGATTCTCAGGGGCGGACATAAAGAACGTGGTGGACGAAGCGGTCAGAATGGCCGCAAAGGAAGCGAATGCAACCGGAGTCATTGTCCCGATAAAGATGGACCATTTGCTCCTAACGCTTAAGAAAATCAAGCCAAGCACTTCCATTGCAGCCATTGAAGATTATGAACGGTTCAAAATGGACTTTGAACGGAGCGTGAGCGGAAAGGAAGAGACAAAAGACCGCCCAAGCGACGTTAAATGGGAGGATGTTGCCGGATTGGACAAGGTGAAACAGGCGTTCCTTGAGACGATTGAATTACCGCTTTTGCGCGAAGACCTGATGAAGGAGTTTACGATAAAGCCGAGCAAGGGAATTTTACTGTTTGGGCCTCCAGGTACTGGTAAAACGCTTATAGTGAAAGCGGCAAGCAATGAACTGCACGCATCATTCCAGATTTTGAGCGGCGCAGAAGTAATGAAGCTTGGCTATACGCAGGCGGTTACAGTCATAAAGCAGGCATTCAACAGGGCGCGTGAGAATGCACCATCCATAGTGTTCATAGATGAAATTGAAACATTCGCACCCGCAAGAAGCGCTGCTTCAGTATCTTCTGAAATAATCGGGCAATTGCTTACGGAAATGGACGGGATGAAGGAACTTAAGGGAGTAGTTGTTATTGCTGCAACCAATAAGCCATCAATGCTAGACAGCGCCATATTGCGGCCCGGACGATTCGATAAAATATTTTACATTCCCCAGCCAGACAAAAACGGAAGGTTTGAAATGTTCAGGATTCACCTTGGAAAGTTCGCTGAGGGGGTTAATTTGATTGAGTCCGCAACGCAAACTGAAGGATTTTCCGGTGCAGATATAGCTGCGATTTGCCAGGAAGCGAAAATGAAGGCGGTGAGAGGGAAGCTGGAGGGCAAGGAAGTCAAGATAACCGAGGCCATGCTTTTGGGCATAATTGCAAACAGGAGGCCTTCAATAACCAAGGACATGCTAGTTGAGTATGACAGGTTCAGGCAGGAGTATGGGGAAAGAGGATAGATTGAAAGCACTTCGCTTGGGCTGTTGCCCAAATCTCTCCATCTCTACCGAGATGTCGATCGCTATGCTCGTTAAGTTCGGTGGGTGGTGACTTGTAGGTAGTGGGCAGGATACTATTTTTCAGGCAAAACTCCCCATAAAAAATCGAAATAGTCCCGGTATTTATCAGTAATCTCCTTGTTCTTTATCACTATTGCGCTGAACACTCCTTTTACAAAAAAGAATTGGGACGTAACATCCCCGAAAATGAAAATCTCGTTCGGGTTTTTAGCTGATTCCGGCAAAACTTTGAATTTAGTATATTTGACAGGAATAATTGGCTCTTCTACAGACATGATATACCTGCTCTTGATTTTGTGCTTTTCCCTGTCCGCGTACCAGCGGGCGTGATAATTGCCGGCTAATTCCCTGCACTTTTGCTGCTGGACTGAAATGCCAATAATTTCTTTTCCTGTTCTTATCGACTCCCGGACAGACATGGCAAGAATAGTCTTCATGCCTTCCTTACCTTCGTAAACCTCAATTGTCGGGCGTTCGGAACGGTCAACTGCAGCGGTTATCGATGCGTTGGCAATCTCTCCCTTCAACTCGTCCAAGTCCCGCTTCTTTGCTTCAATATAATCGGAAATCTTTTCCTGTTCGGTTGCATGGAAGTATTTTCTTCCGTTCCGTACTACGTAAGCGACAATCCCTTTTCTGACTAAGTCGTTGAGCACATCGTAAGAATTAGTCCGGATAAAGCCGGTTATTTTAGCTATTTCCCCTGCCGTAAGCTCGCCATGCCGCAATAGCGTAAGGTAAGCCCTGACCTCTCGTTGGGAAAGCCCTGCGCGGGAGAGCAAATCTTCAATCATTAGTTACCAACCACCCGGAATCAATGCCACATACAATTAATCTATCTTTCTGTAGTATTATATAAGTACAACAACATTTTTAATACTCCTTGTTCGGTTATAGTATATGAAAGGGTGGGGGATATGAAAAAATACTATGTTTACGGGGATTATGGGATTTGCGGGACCAAGAAGCAGGTTGAAACTGTGATTTCAAAAGCAAAATTTGAAATGCGAAATAGGATAAAGCTGGATAGGCTTTCAGCCGCAATGGACGAAATTATTGGAGATGAAAAATGCAATCCTGGCCTGAAGCCTGCAGACGTTTTTGTTCATGGTGAAACAATGTTGCCTGTCCCTACGAGAAAGATGAGGGAAAAGCTATCCTTGTTTCCAAGCATAGCAATAGACCTTTTGAATTTAGGCGGAAATAGCTACTGGTGCCAAGGATTAAAACCAAAACCAAGCCAGTCTCAAGCCAGAGCAAGAGTTAACGGACCCGCGGAAGAAGATTTGCTTTTGAATTGGCTAAGGCCTTTCGTTAATGTAATTCAGCCAGTAGAACAGAGGTTTGAAAGCAGCTTTTCAAGAAAAACAAAGCCATGCTTTATTGGGACCGAAACGACAATGGAAACAACTACTATGCTCAGTCTAAGCGGACCGCGCACCTATTTCGAACCGTTGGTGGCAGAACGGCTCGATGTTCGGGACGGTTTCATATACTATGTATTGCTGGACGACTTGATACACATAGCTTGCTTTGGGGCACATAATGGAACGATAAATACTGGAACAATAGACATAAATGTTCAGGAACCAGCATATGGCCAGCCGTTATCTCCACAAATAGAAATGGCAATGCGGACGGCTAGCGAAATTTCAAAAAAACTGGAAGCGTTGCTTGGAGAAGATGTGCTGAAACGGAGATAGTA
>JBAYGV010000012.1:0-11705 GCA_041666445.1 Candidatus Micrarchaeia archaeon
ACGGGAGAAAAAGCCACGAAAAAAGCAGGAAAACGGGGCATTTAAAACATTTCCTATACAAACTGACACATACGATTCCGAGGTTTTAGCTATGGGAGGAGAAGCATTAAAATTCAGGCCAATAGTATTCAAAGTTCCGAAGACGAAAAATGTAGTTGCGCTTGCCTTAAGCGGAAAGGAACTTGCAAAACTTCCTTATTTCGATGCTCTTCCGGAACTAGAGGGGTTGAATGGAAAATGCGGGACAAACATTAGGCTAATTTCTCCAGTTACTGCAAACGAACTGTTGCTTAAAGAAAACCAAGGAAGCTGGGAACGGGCAATATGGGCAAGACACACACCGGAAGAAAATTTCTATTTTCCAACCGACGTATTGGTTGCAATAGTAAGAGGAATGGGAGCAGCACTTGAAAGGGAAATAGTATTTGATCCGGCTCGAGAATTGTACGAACGCTCAGCCCGAAAAGGAATATTCCGCTTGGCAGTCCCACCAGAACACGTTGGAAAACCAAGCACCGCATTGGCAATTCCAGAATTAAGAGCTCCAGAAGTTTTGAGAGACGGAAACGGATATAGGATAGTTGCAAGAGCCGAAAGAATAATCGCAATAAAAGATTTCCCAACTTTTCCAGGAGTTCACCAGCTAGATAACGCTACAACCGTTCCCTATGGCCCAGATTTAGTTGAAAAAGAGATAGTGCTTTGCAGGGAAGGCCCAGACGTTGCAGCATTGGATAGAAATCTCGGATCGGGGTATGTCGGCCCATTGGTACGAGGAGTAGGATTCAGATCGGATAGGGAAAGAAGGGAGATATATATAGGATTGGATATTTCATGCCCCGGCACGGTCATAGTTGAAATAAACCCAGCTGATGTTGAAAGACTGAATGAGATGGGAATGATGGTTGAACCAAGAAAGTAGGAAAACAAGAAAATTTAATAAAAAATAAGTGGAAAACAAAAAATAAATTAAAAAAATGAAAGAAAATCCGAACCCTACTTCTTTTCTTCTTTTACTGGTTCGGATTTGGCTGGAACGGACGGAACTGGTGCAGATTCGGCCTTCGCCGGTTCGGATTTAACCGGTTCGGAAGGTTTTGCTTCCGGTGCCGCTTGGACTGCAGCTGCAGTTGTTTCCGGCTCTGGTTCTACAGCCACTGGCACTTCCTTTTTCTCTTCGTACATCTGCTCGAAGTAGCCCAAATCATACTTGAACTCATCATAGCCCCCAATCTTGCCCTGGGCTACCATAAGCTCCCTTGCCAGTATGTAAAATATCAATGCAAGCGATTTCTTTCCCTTGTTGTTCGCCGGGATAACCAAATCAATTGACTTGGTTTCGTTATCAGTATCGCAAAGTGAAATCAACGGAACGCCATTGTTGGCAGATTCCATAATTGCTTCTCGCTCGCCTTTCGGGTCGCATACGAAAACAATTTTTGGCTCCCTGAAACCCTTGTAAGAGAGGTTGGTCATCGTTCCTGGAATGAACCTTCCCTTGATTAATTGGACGCCAGTAAGCTGGGCGAACTTTGCCGCAGCGTTGCTCGAATATGTTCTTGACGCAACTACAAGCACTTCTTCCGGTCTGTATTGTGCCATTATCTTCCCGGCATTGAGCAACTGCTCATCAGTCTTCCTCAAATCCAAGATGTAGAGGCCATCGTCCCTTCTCTTGAATATGTACTTCTTCATATCGTACGTCCGGATTTTGGTTCCGATATGAATACCTGCTTCCAGATACATTTCCTGCTTCACGAGCAGTTTCGCTTTTTCGTCAGTCATTTTCACACCTGTGGTTTACACCTAGATTTCCTTAATTTTTTATTATTATGAAATTCACGAGGAAAAATAATTAATGGGGTCGCCGAGATTTGAACTCAGATAACGAACACCCCAAGCTCGCAGGTTATTCCCCGGACTTAACCTTGGTAGGATTAAAACCTCCAGGTTGCCTCACGACCCCTAAAAACGTCAGTTTTTGGGGGGTTATTGGCTAAGAAAGCCAATCAGACCCCGTTAGTATTTACCTCCTTGGATACTTGGAGATGACACTCGACATCTCAACATGCGAGACGAACATTCGCCTGCAGCAGTACCGTTCAATGCCAAGGGAATCAAGAGCACCAGCGATGCTCTTCTCCTTTGACAGATTCTTGTATTCTTCGTACAAGTCGCCTATTACGGCGCCGCACGTAAAACATCTAACCGGAAATTCCAAACATACCACCTTTATCTGTAAGATTTCTGGAATCTTGCCCTTGCCTTTGGACCCTTGTATTTCTTGGTTTCGACACGCCTCGAATCTTCGATAATCATGAAACGGTCAAACTCCAGCATCCTGTCCATCATTGCCTTGTCATCGAAATACGCGACAAGCGCATTGGCAATAGCATTCCTTGCGGCCTGAACTTGGCCCATGACACCTCCGCCATTAACGGTTACGGAAATGTTTATGTTGCTTGCTTCAACGCCAACAAACTGCAATGGCTGCTTTATCAAGTCACGCATGTACTTGTTGTTCAAAGCATCGACATTCATTTTATTGAATCTCAAAACGCCAGTCCCTTTGGTAATTGTTGCGCGTGCAACGCTTTCCTTTCTTTTTCCTCGCACGACGAGCGCTTTTCCGCCCTTTACTGCGTGTTTTTTCCTTGCCTTTTTCTCTTTTGCAACAGGAACTTCAGCAGGCTTTGCTTCAACCTTGTGCTCTAATGGTTTGTGTGTAATATGCTCAGGTTTGTGTTCGACATGAGCTGCGTGTTCCGGCTTGTGTTCTGCATGAACTTGTGTCGGCACAACGGATTTTGCCTCAGCTTTCACTTCAACCTTTGCCTCTTCCTTTTTCTTAGGAGCAGCTTTTCTAGCAGGCTTTTTTGCAGCCTTGCTTTCTTCAACCTTTTTTTCTTCGTGCTTGTGTTCTTCAGTCATCATGATCACCTTGCTTTGAAACCTAATTCCTTGCACAGTTCGCCCATGGTCATGAACCTGGACTCGCTGTTGAATTTCGCTGAGTCAAGAGAAACCAATTGGGTGTTCTTGGGGTTGCCCCTGTAAACGCGAAGCTTTCGCAATGCGTTCTGGCCACGGGTGCTCTTCATAGGAAGCATTCCCTGGATAATCCTTCTTATCAAAAGCGTTGGGTTTTTGGACCACTGCGGCGAGTGTTCCGGAGTTCCCTTGTGCTGGAGCGCCCTCCTTGTCCTGAAATTATTGAGGATTTGCTGCGGGCTTCCAGAAATTACGATTCCTTCGCAATTGAAAATATGAACTTCATTTCCGTTCAGGAGGTTCTTTGCAACATGGGTTGCGAGCCTTCCCAAAATAAGCTTGTTTCCGTCTATGGATATCATGAATACCACCTACTTCAGGATGACCACATCCTTCCCGTCCTTATTGGACTTCAACAGGTCGTTTATTGACATCGTTTTTCCGCCCGTTGCCTCAATGAGCTTCCTTGCGCTGTCGCTGAATGAAAATGCGGCAACTGTAAGCTTCTTGGTTACGTTTCCAGAGCCAAGGACTTTTCCCGGGACTAAAAACACTGAACCATCTTTGCCATAGGCGTCAAGCTTGCTCACATTGACCTGGGCTCGCTTTCTTCGCGGAGCGTTTAGCTCGTAGGCTACCTTTTTCCAGAACCCCTTCTTTTCAGTCTTCAGGGATTCAATTAACTGCTTAAGCTGTTCGTTGTCTTTCATATAAACACTCTCGGCCTTTAAGTCGTCTGCTGACGACTGCTCGCAACCTTCACAGGTCGCGATGCCTCGCCTCGTCGGTTGTACCGATGAAACTGTAAAAGAGTATTCTTCCATTTTGGGGAGAAAGGTTTATAAATAGCTGGTGGTGGGAAGAGCTATTTTCGAATGATTTAAATAATGTTTGTAAAAATATATTTTTATGACTTCTCACATGGAAAAATGCCGCGCAGTTTACAGAGAGCGGGTACTGCCGTTTTTCCCGCAAACACAAAAAAGATTCGAAAGGCATTTTGCTGAATCTTATGAGATAATAAGAGCGATGAAAGTAAATCCAACCGTGCTTAAGCCGAGGGAATTTGACCTAGAAATTGCATTAACTATTTTTGGAATAAAACCAGTTACCCTTGCTGATACGAACACGCCATGGCAGTTAATTGAGAGATTTGGCACGGATTCGTTAAGAAGTATCGGAATAGACATATTTCATGGAAAGAGAAGAGGAACTGGAATGGTGGTAATGGAAACAGAAATCGCCAAGGCATTATTTCAAAGTTTGAGTTCCAGACCATGGAAACGGGATTTTTTTAATGGAGATTTGGTATTAATGGGCAGAATGCTTGGATACAGCGAAGGCGTGACTGGAAATGCAAAATATGACTTTAATCTTGAAAATTCTCTTAGCGGCGCAGTAAGATATAACGCGCAAGTTTTTTGGTGCTTGAATAGAATTGAACTAATTATGCCAATAATAGAAGGATACGCGAACGCTGCAGCACTTGTGGAAGATATGCGGCAAACTGACTTGCATATACGAACAGTTGCCTCAATAATTGGAGAAAAAGACAAGGGAAAAATCGGAACTGGGGATGAAATTAATGCTGCGTATGTTTATATGGTAGGCCTAATCCATGGAGCGGCTATACATGTGTCTAGACGCATACTTGAAGTTGCGGAACAATTAGTTGCACCAGATAACGTAGTTAATTCTATTCGAATTAAACGAAAATCCAGAAACGAACCCGGGCAATGGGAGGTAAGAAAAAGCGGTTCGGATGCTGCCGGAAGCTAGAGTTTGCCCAAAAACCCTTCCACTATCGTCTCCTTTGCCTCCTTTTCGCCCATCCCACGACTCATTAAATAGAAAATATGCTCTGAATCGATTTCACCAACGCTTGCAGAATGCTTGGCTGAAACGTCGTTATTGAGAATTTCCATTTTCGGGTCTGCACGCGCTCTTGCACCCGCATCTAATAGAAGAACATGCGCGGAGATATTCGAATCAGACTCGACAGCACCTTTTTCTATTTTTACCAGCCCGTCCACAGTTGCTTTTGCGGAATCACGGACAACTCCGCGAACAGAAATATTGCTAATCGTTTCCGGTGAGATATGAATACAATATCTACCAGCGTATGCCTGCTGGGATGAAGATAGGGAAATGAGAGAAGTTTCCCTATAAGACGCTTTCTTGCCGAAAAGAAGAGCACAGACTTCCGAACTGGAATTGGAATCGCCAGATGGACTGCCCAAAATGGATGAGTTGAACGTGCAGCTGGAAGATTCCGAGATATAATGCTCAAATAAATGCGAACCGGAACAGGTAGAACTAATTTCCAACGAATAACTTTCAGGAGGCATGAAGAAGTTTAATGAAATGCCGCCGTTCGAACGCAACTCTATTTTTCCTTTTCTTTCTTCCTTTCCTGCCTTCCCGCCATCCTCGCTTCCGAAAAAGTTGCATTCATTGAAGAAAGCATTGGCAAACGCTGCCTGAATGGAATGTTCAGGCTGGAAATAGCGGTTCATGAAAATATTTTTTGCAATATCTTTTCTGTTTTTGTCTTCGAGGAAATCGTGGAGCGAATCTTTACGGATGCCAACGCATTTTGCGGATATTTTTGCGGAAGTGGCGGGCGATTCGGATTGTGGTTTTCCAGCTGACAAAACCGTAAATACTTTGTAAGATTTCAACCTTTCCTGAAGTAGCCATTTCGGTTCATTCAGCTCTTTTGAAAGCGAGATTATGTCTTTGTCGTCCATATCAATAACCCAATTACCGCACGAGCGCAGCGAAGCGCTTGCCGGGCTCGTATGGCATCAGCCTACTGAGCCCTCCATTTCCAATTGTATAAGCCTGTTCAGCTCAACCGCATATTCCATCGGCAATTCCTTTGTAAACGGCTCGATAAACCCAAGAACAATCATTGAAAGCGCATCCTTTTCAGAAATTCCCCTGCTCATCAGATAAAATAACTGCTCTTCCCCAATCCTTCCAACCATTGCCTCATGGCCAAGCGTAACCTGATTCTCATCAACTTCGATTTTCGGATAGGTATCCGAGCGGGATTTTTCATCAAGAATCAATGCATCGCAGCGAACGGTAGCTTTGGAGCCAACTGCACCCTTTGCAATTTTCAAAAGCCCGCGATAGGTTGCCTGCCCGCCATCCTTGCTGATGCTTTTTGAGATTATTGTTGAACTCGTATTCGGAGCGAGATGGATTGCCTTTGCGCCTGCATCTTGTATCTGGCCTTTTCCCGCATAAGCAACGCTCAATAAATCCGCACGCGCCCCAGGTTCTTTCAAAATAACGCACGGGTATTTCATGTTTAATTTCGAGCCGATATTTCCGTCAATCCATTCAACGGTTGCATTTTCATTTGCAACCGCGCGCTTGGTCACCAAATTATAGACATTATTAGACCAGTTTTGGATGGTTGTATAGCGGATTCGGGAATTTTTATGGGCAAAAACTTCGACCACTGCGGCATGCAATGAACCGCTTGTGTAAATAGGGGCTGAGCAACCTTCTACATAGCTTACCGAAGCTCCTTCTTCGACAATTATCATAGTTCTTTCAAACTGCCCCATGTTCTGAGTATTAATCCTAAAATAGGACTGCAATGGGATTTCAACTTTCACTCCTTTCGGGACATAAACGAATGAACCGCCGCTCCAGACTGCGGAATTCAATGCTGAAAATTTATTGTCAGTTGGCGGAACGAGTGTTCCGAGATATTTTTTCACTATTTCCGGATATTGCTTCAGTGCGGAGTCCATATCAGTAAAGATTACTCCTTGGGATTCCCATTCTTTTTTCAGGTTATGATAAACTGCTTCTGATTCGTATTGAGCGGTTGCTCCGGCTAAAAATTTCCGTTCAGCTTCAGGAATCCCAATTTTGTCGAATGTTTTCTTTATGCTTTCCGGGACTTTTTCCCAGTCGCTTTCTGTTTTTTCAGTAGGTTTTGCGTAGTAAATTATATCCTCGAATTTTATGGCAGAAAGGTCAGGGCCAAAGCGCGGCATTTTCATTTTCATGAATTGTTCAAACGACTTCAAGCGAAAATTCAGCATCCATTCCGGCTCATTCTTCATCTTGGAAATATCGCGTATGAGCTGGGCTGAAATCCCCTTCTTGCTCTTGAATCGGTAGTCTTCCTTGTCGTGGAAGCCGTATTTGTACTCTTCTTTTTCCATATGAACCAGCCGACCTGCCAATAAATGGTAGGCATTTGCAGATATATAACTGGGGCTCTAGGTATTTATATTTTAGTTTCGAAAGGCTATCCATGCTTCTTGAAATCAAAAACCTGGCTATAGCCACTGAAGGCAAGAAAATCATCGAGAATCTCAATCTTACTATTAACGAGGGCGAAGTCCATGCCATAATGGGGCCGAACGGCTCCGGAAAAAGCACTATTTGCTATGGGCTGATGGGCCACCCGAAATACATGGCAACCGGAAGCGTGAAATTGAATGGAGAAGAAATGCTTTCCATAAGCGCAGACCAGCGGGCGAAAAAAGGATTGTTTCTTGCATTCCAAAACCCTCAACAGATTCATGGGGTAAACGTCGTTAACATACTTAGAAAAGCATCAAATTCTGGCGGCAATCTGGAAAAGATGGTTGCAGCAAACGAAAAGGCAATTAAGGCAACGGGCGAGCTCGGGCTTCCGCAGGAATTTGTAAAACGGGACTTGAACGTTGGATTTTCCGGAGGGGAGAAAAAGCGGATGGAAATATTGCAAATGAAAATTCTTGAGCCGAAAATTGCAATATTGGACGAGGTTGAATCTGGATTGGACGTTGACGGATTGAAGATGGCCGCGGACGCGATAGCAAAAATGCAGGACGGAAAGCGCGCATTCCTCTTGATAACCCATTTCCCAAAAATACTGAAATTTGTGAAGCCGGATTTTGTTCACATAATTGTTGATGGAAAACTTGTAAAATCAGGAAAATATGAATTGGCTTTGGAAATTGAAAAGAAAGGATATGAACAGTTCCGGAGTTAAGGAAGAGGAACAGATTGGAAACGGAAAAAGAACAACCAACTGACGAACAAAACGAATTTGTGGGGGGTGAATACGATGGATGCAGAAAAAATAAAAAGAGATTTTCCAATTTTCAGAAAAAAAGTTAATGGAAAAAAATATTCCTACTTGGACAATGCGGCAACATCACAACGGCCAAAGCAAGTCATTGAAGCAATGGATGAATATTACGAAGAATTCAATGCAAACGTCCACCGAGGGGTCTACAAGCACAGCGAACAAGCTACGGAAAAATACGAAGAATCCCGCGACAAGCTAAAGATGTTCGTTGATGCTGGAAAGGAGATGGACGCAATTTTCACAAGAAACGCAAGCGAAGCAATTAACCTGATTGCCTATTCCTGGGGGGAGCAGAATATAACCCGTGGAGACAAGATTGTGGTTACAATAATGGAGCACCACAGCAACTTCGTCCCATGGCAGCAGCTGGTAATGAGAAAGGGCGCAAAGCTCGAGATAATTGATATTACCGGAAATTATGAATTAAATGATAATGACCTGGAAAAAATTGAGGGCGCGAAACTGGTTGCAGCAACCCATGTTTCAAATGCAATCGGAACAGTGAATGATGTTCGAGAAATTTGCAAGATAGCAAAAGAAACCGGAGCCATTTCTGTTGTTGACGGAGCGCAGAGCGTTCCGCACATGCCAACAAGCCTAAAGAAAATTAAATGCGATTTCTTTGCGCTCACTGGGCATAAAATGCTTGGCCCGACTGGGATTGGAGCATTGATTGCAGACGGGGAATTGCTGGGAAAAATGCCGCCTTTCCTTTTTGGCGGGGACATGATTAACGAAGTACATGTGTACAAAAGCGTTTGGAATGACGTTCCGTTCAAATTCGAAGCTGGAACCCCAAACATCGCCGGGGCAATTGGGCTTGGTGCGGCAGTTGATTATCTTGAAAATATAGGAATGGAACGGATAAGAAAGCATGAAATGGAGATTACAAAATACGCGATTAGGAGACTGAAGGAAATGGATGGGGTTGAGCTTTACGGAACGCGGGAGCTGGAAAGCCATGCAGGAATTATCGCTTTCAATATCGAAGGGGTGCACCCGCATGATGCTGCAGGATTATTGGACGAACAGGGAATTGCAATACGAAGCGGCCATCACTGCGCAATGCCGTTGCATACGCGATTGGGGTTGAACTCCACAAACAGGGCAAGCTTTTATTTGTATAACGACAGAAAGGACGTAGATGCGCTGGCAGATGGGATTTTAGGGATTAAAAAAATATTTTCTGGGGATTTTGGAAAGCAAATGGATGTGAACAAAAAAACTACTGGAAAAAAGCAGGCAAAAAAAAGTAAGTGAATCCAATGAGCGATATTTACCAGGAAATTATAATGGAAATTTACAAGAACCCGATGAACTTCGGAAAGCTTGAGAACCCAGACTATCATGCATTGAGCCATAATCCGCTTTGCGGGGATAATTTAGAGCTTTTTATAAAAGCAGAGAACGGAGCGATAAAAGAAATCAAGTATTCAGGAAAAGGGTGCGCAATTTCCCAGGTTTCCGCTTCCCTGCTTACTGAGCATTTGAAAGGGAAGACAATTGAGCAGGCGGAGAAAATGAAAAAGGAGAACGTATTGCGATTGATTAAGATTGACCTTAGCAAAAATCCGTCGAGAATGAAATGCGCGCTTCTTTCGCTCGAAGTCTTGAAGAAGGCACTGGAGAAAGCTTAGGGGCATTAGAACTGCAATTCAACAAAACCCCAACACAAACCTTTATAATCACAACCTATCATTAATATTAACATTCCAGATGCGCTTGTTTAGAAAAAATCCATAAGATTATAATATAGGCGGCGCAAAAGGAACAAGTAAGTAAGAAACAGAATATTCTGGTTTTCAGTTATCAACCGGCAATTGTCCGGGAGTCCGCCATGGCAGACAATATGGGTAACTCAAAATCGAATTTTGTCTGTTATATAGGTGAACAAAAAATGAAATTTAAAGAAATGAGCGTCAGCGACAGGACTATAGCTGCCCTTGACGAATTGGGATATTTTGATGCGACCGAAGTGCAGGAAAGGGCGATACCGCTCATCATGCAGGGAAGGGATATACTGGTAAGAAGCCAGACTGGAACCGGAAAAACAGCCGCTTTTGGAATCGGGATAGTCGAACTGATGCTGAAAGACAAGATGAAGAAAGCATTGGTCATGGCACCGACAAGAGAATTGGCTCTCCAAATAACAAAGGAAGTCCGTTCTATTTCAAGGCATCACAGGCTGAATGTTTACGCAATATATGGCGGGCAGGACATGTTCGGCCAGACAAGATTGCTGAAACAGGGTTATGACATTGTAGTTGCAACCCCAGGAAGATTGCTTGACCATTTCAGGAGAGGCAATTTGGATTTGGCAGAATTCAGCATAGTAATACTTGACGAAGCGGACAGGATGCTCGACATGGGATTCAAGGAAGACATCGACGAGATATTGAGGCAGGTTTATCACGGGAAGCAGATGATGCTTTTCTCCGCGACTTTTGACAAGAACGTGAAATCAATAATCAACAATTACATGCGCAGCCCGGAATGGGTTGAAGTTGGAGAAGAAAAAGTCGGAACCATCAAGGAAGAGTTCATCGAAGTGAGCAGGAAAGACAAGATGAGAAAGCTCGAAGAGATTATAAAGAAAGACCCGAACTCGAGAATGATAGTATTCGTGGCTACACAAAGGTGCGCTGAATTCGTTTGCTTCAAGCTTAACCAATACCACATAAACGCGCGGGACTTGCACGGCGGGAAGAAGCAAAACCAGCGTGAAAGGATAATGCGCGGGTTCAAGGAAGGCGAATTCAATGTTTTGGTAGCTACGGACGTTGCGTCAAGAGGGTTGCATATAGACAACGTTGCGCACATCATAAATTATGATAAGGCGAACGATAACGAAACGCACACCCACAGGATTGGACGAACAGGAAGGATGGGCAAAGAGGGAAAGGCAACAACCTTTGTCGATGTTGAAATCCCGCCTGTTGCTGATTATAAGAACATTAGCTATGGGAGAAGGAGGAATAACAATAGGGTTTTCAGGAGATAGTTCCTGATTCATTGCCAAGCTGGAGATAGAAAATGACGGCAAGGTAAACGATATAGGTGCATAAGAATAGCGCCCCTCCAAAGCGGGTTATTTTGCGGTTCACGGCCGCAAAATAGAAAAGCAGCATATTTGCAATTATTGCAAACAGCAATGCCGCTATGAAAACAGGCAAAAGGACGGAAATTGGGTTTATAACCGCTGCAACCCCCAAGACAAGCGTGATGTTAGTCATGTTGCTCCCAATTGCATCGCCAAGCGCCAGCCCATAGTGCTTTTTCCTTATTGCCTGAATGTCGATAGACAGCTCGGGAAGCGAAGTGCCTATTGCGATGATGGTCGCGCCTATGAAGCTTTCCGCCAAGCCGAATGCTTTTGCAATTTTGACCGCGGATTCTACCACAAAGCTTGCACTTATTAAAACCAGGATTATTGCAACTGAAAAATAGACAAACGCATATAGGGCTTCCTTCTTAGTTACCTTGACCGGGCCGTTGCCTTCTATTTTTTTCTTGGTGAAGATATAGATTACATACCCGCAAAACAAAAGAACCAATATCACTCCTTCAAGCGCCCCCAATGCCCGATTTCCCACGTTGCTGTTAAAAA
>JBAYGV010000013.1:0-11185 GCA_041666445.1 Candidatus Micrarchaeia archaeon
ACGGGTGCAAGCCGGAAACCATTTTCCTCAAAAACCATGGCCTTATAGTTAGCGCCGGAACCGTTGATGATGCGATATCCAAGACTGAGAAAATTGTTTCCCTGTTCGATGGCTATCTTAGGCAAAGGGTTGGGGGGAAGTTCATCAGTTTTTCAGATTTTACTAGAGAAATCCTCGTGCAGCCTCCAGGACAAGACCAGAAGCCATTCTCAAAATTCCTAACTCCTGACGAAGTGGTTTATTTTTCAGGGAATAAGCCCGCTTTCGGCATCTCGAGGAAGATGGATGAGATTCTTGCGTCAAGGCTCTGGCTTTCCAGTACAATCAGCGCCTTGGAATCGCTGGGGGAAAAGCCGGACTATTTGAAAAAAGAAGATGTCGAATATATACTCAATATGAACAGTGAAAAGTACAGGCAAGCAAGATGCAAATGACTGGCTGGTGGCGCAGGTAGCGCGGATGGCGTGGGCAAAGCGATTTAAATTTGCGGCTCACTTATTACTATGGGATATTCTATTGGCTCGTACAACCGTTTAATTTGAGGTGCAAATCATGAAAGTATGTTTCTTTTTCAACTGGGAATTCAGCAGGATGTGCCATGCTCTGGCAAAATATATCAAGGAAAAGGATCCGGATTCAAGCTTTAGCGGGGTAATGGTCCAGAGAAAAGAGCTCAACTGGGTAAAAAGCCAGGGCGAAATCAATTACGACTTAATCGTGCTTGAAGAGCTATTCAACAAATACAAATCCGAGCAGTTGGATGAGAAGCTTATTGAGCAGTATGAAAAGAAATACGCCAACCCATCTCTTTGGGAATGGGTCTATGCCGATCGGGATTTATCCGTCCCGTTTTCATCAAATGCCTATTCGCATGACGACTTAAGGAAAATGGTCCAGGTATTAGTCCGTGAATTTGAGGGATTCTTGAAAAAGAACAAGCCGGATTTCCTGGTATTTGACTGCATTGCGTCATTGCCTGCGTTTGCGCTCTACAATGTGGCTAAGAAGATGGATATCCAAACGGTCACATTCACCTATTCCCGCGCGGAAGATAGGGTTTATTTCGTAAGCAATCCCTATGACAAGCCAGACGAGGTTCTTTCATTTTTCAAAGAAATCAGGAAGAATGGAAAGAGGCCGAAGAAGGCAGAAGAGGAGGCGCTTGCATTCCTTGAGCGTTTCCGTTCACAGGGCGTAAAGCCAAAATATATCCAGAACATGGCAGTTTCTGAAAAAAACATCTTCTCGCTAAAAGGCCATGTGGCCAGGTTTTTCGAATATTGGAAAGAATACTACCTTGATGGCTATTCGAACGACTATACGTTCAAGGGGAAAAACCCGTTCAAGCGCACCTACGAAAAGGCGGCATTCTTCACGCGCAAGAAAATGAAGTACAAGTCCTATTTTGAACCCGCAGTAGAAGGGGAATCATTTGCGTTTTTCCCGCTCCATCTCGATCCCGAACTAGCTACCATGGTGCAGGCGCCGCCCTATGTCGACCAGGCTGCCCTAATCCGTACAATCGCCCGTGCATTGCCGATGAACATGAAGCTTTATGTGAAAGAGCACCCGCTCATGTTTTCCAGAGGCTGGAGGGCTCCAAAATTCTATGAAGCCATAAAAAAAATCCCAAATGTCAGGCTGGTTGACCCGAATTTGTCTGCAAGGGAAATGATACAAAAATCAAAATTAGTGCTTACTATAACTGGCACTGCCGGCTTTGAAGCCCTGCTATACCAAAAGCCGATGATTTGCTTTGGGGAAGCAATGTATACCGACATGGAATTTGTCGTCAAGGCCAAGAACCTCCTTGATCTCCCTAAGATTATTGCTTCTGCCCTTTCGTCCTATCGCCATGATGAAAAGGAGCTGACAGATTTCCTTGTTGCATTATACCATAAAAGTGTCCCAATCAACCTGGCGCTTTTGATGGGCTATGTATATCCGAATATAACTGCAAAGGAAATATTCGAGAATCCGGATTTCAAGCTGCTGGCGGATTACATGCATGAAAACGTTCTTTCCAAACGCAAGGCGTGATTATCTATGGACATATCCGAAGCAAGAAAGCAAGTAATATCCGGAGAGCGGATTTACCTGCGGCATCTTACATTGAGCGATGTTTCCGATGCCTATCTTTCTTGGCTGAATGACTCGGAAGTAACTGTTTTTATGGAAACTAAGCATTCGACTATGGGCGAATTGCAAGCTTTCGTGAAAGAAAGGATTTCTAAGGACGATTGCCTTTTTTTCGGAATTTTTGATATTCCAAGCAATCGCCATATTGGAAACATAAAATTAGAGCCAATCTCGCTAAAAGAAAAAAAAGCTACAATTGGCATAATGCTAGGGGACAAATCATATTGGGGGAAATCATTTGGATATGATTCCTTGCTATTGTGCGTAAATTGGGTAGCCAAAAATCTTCCAATAGACAAGCTTTATCTGGGTGTTCTTCCGGAAAACAAGAGGGCATTTTCACTCTATAAAAAAATCGGGTTTACTGTATTGGCCATAGCTAAAAAATCTGCAGTGTACGAGGACGGGGTGCACGACAATATCCTTATGGAGTTGGATCTTTCTAAACTAAAAAACTAGGTTTTTAATCTATCGCGTTAAAAGCTTCATTATGAAGTTTGGGAAGATCAGGCACATACTTTTTCTTGGTGGCGGGAAGCTGCTGTGCGTTGTCCTTGAAAAGGCAAAAAAACTGGGTTTTTCGTACACCATAATAACCAGCGAGAGGCATGCCCGCGAAATAATTGGCCAACAAACATTGCAGGAGTACCTAGAAAAAAACGGCTTTAAATTCCATATCTCACAGGACATAAACAAGGATACGTTTGTAGAAAAAAGCATAACTAAAGATACGCTTGGCGTGTCATTAAGCGCAGCATGGATATTCAAGGAGCCGTTCATAAAAAAATTTGAAGGCAGGCTCATTAATCTTCATGGCAGCCTTTTGCCAAACGACCGGGGCGGAGGGGGCTCTACCTGGCCAATTTTAAGGAATGCAAAAAATATTGGCGCAACCATTCACCTGGTGGATCCGGGCATTGATACGGGAGATATTCTTTTTCAATGGGAAGGAGAACTGGGCCCGAAAGATACGCCTTTGGCCCATCAAGCCAAGATTTTTTCTGCAGCAGAAAATCTTTTTGAAAAACTGTTTATGGACATAAAAGAAAATGCAGATTTTCCGCTTGCTTCTCAGGATGAATCAAAAAGCATGTACCGGCCGCGAGTTTCGACGATTTCCCAGGGTTTTGTAAACTGGTCGTGGACTGGCGCACAAATCGAGTGTTTTATGCGCGCATTTGACAAGCCCTATCCCGGGGCGATGTCCTTTGTCTATGCGTCCGGCGGAAGGATACAGGTAAAACTAAGTTCTTGTTCCCTGGTTCCAGACGAGGATTTCCACCCTTTCCAAAGCGGCTTAATTTACCGCATTGACAAAAAAGGATTCCATATTGCATCTGTCGGAGGAACTCTGGTCGTGCAAAATATAGAAACAATGGAAGGCAAGCCTGCCAGGGAAAAAATATCCGTGGGAGACAGGCTTTATACTCCGGTGGAATTTTTGGAAGCTGCATTTACTTCAAGAATAATTTACACTCCCCGTGGATTGAAATAATACGCGTTATTCAATTGACGGCGCAATCGCGCCGTGTGCACGCCTACCAATCCGGCCTGACGTTCAATCCCGCTTCTTTCATGTATGCCCTTGCTTTTATCGTGCTTTGGTCGGTAAAATGAAACATGCTTGCAAGCGCGACTGCGGAAGCGTGGCCTTTCACTACGCCATCCACCAAATGCTGGAGGTTTCCGACCCCCCCGTTTGCTATTACTGGTATGTCTACGGCATCAGAAACTTTCCTTATAAGTTCAAGGTCATATCCAGTTCGTGTCCCTTCTTTGTCTATTGATGTTAGAAGTATTTCTCCTGCCCCTAATTTTTCAGCTTCCTTTGCCCATGCTGTCGGGTCAAGGCCCGTCGGAGTCTTCCCGCTATGCGAATATACTTCATATTTCCCGTCCTGGGTTTTTTTTGCGTCTATGGACACCACAACGCATTGGCTCCCGAAATCCTGCGAAGCCGCAGTTATCAAATCCGGCTTTTCAATCGCTCCAGTATTTATGGAAACCTTGTCTGATCCCAGCTCTACAAGCTTCCTTATATCCGTCAGGGTGCGGATTCCGCCTCCTGCGGTGAATGGCATGAAGCATTGTTCTGCAACTTTTGATATCGTCTCAAAAAATATCGGCCTGTCTTCGCCGCTGGCAGTTATGTCCAAGAATATTAGTTCGTCTGCCTTTTGGGAATCATATACTTTCGCTGCCTTGATTGGATTTCCCGTATCTCTGTAATTTTCAAAATTAACTCCCTTGACGCATCTTCCTTTCCTCAATAGGAGTATGGGAACAATTCTTATCTTTAGGTTTGAAGTGTTGAACATTTTATCAGCTATTTGTTCCATTCCATGAAATTTTTCAGGACTTTCAATCCGTCTTTTTGGCTTTTTTCAGGGTGGAATTGGGTTGCGAATATATTTCCTTTTTGGATTGCTGCCGCGAATTCTTCCCCATGCTGGCAGGTTGCCACGATTGTTCCGCTGTCATCCGGCTTGAGTGCATAGCTGTGGACAAAGTAAAATGCAGTGCCATCCGTTATTCCGTTTAGCAGCGGGCTTTCCTTCGTTATCTTTATCCCGTTCCAGCCGACATGCGGGACTTTCAATCCCATTTCTTCAGCCTTTATTTTCATTACTTTTCCTGGTATCCAGCCCAAGCCCTTGTTTACTCCTAGCTCGTAGCCAACACTGCCCAGAAGCTGCATTCCAAGGCATATCCCTAGGAATGGTTTTTTGTTATCAAGAACTTCGTTTTCCATGGTTTCGATTATATCCAATCTTCTGATATTTTCCATGGCATTTCCAAATGCTCCTACCCCCGGAAGCACTATCCGTTCTGCAGATTTTATATCTTCCTTCTTGTTGGATATTATTGCCTGGCCTCCGAGGTATTCGAGAGCTTTTGCCACCGACCGCAAATTTCCCATTCCGTAATCAACGATTGCAATCATTTGCTAAAACCCAGATTCGTCAATGTGCCATTCATCCTGGTCATGTAATTTCTTGTCCTTGACTGTTTTTGAGAAATCGTGCTTATACGGGCTTATGGAATGGGACGCTGCGATTTCATTGAATTCCTTTTCGCTGATTCCAAGCACTTTCAGGAACAGGTCCAAGCTCGGAGGGCGTTTTCCATCATATTTTCTTGTCAATTCTATTGCCTTTTCCTTAGCCATCCTTCCGTTCCGTATGTCTATGCTTGTAAGGTGCGCGGTCCTTCCATAGCCTCTTTTTATGAATCGTAAATAATCCCGCACTCCCTGGAATGCGCATTCGACTTTTTCATAATCATATTCCGGGGCTACCCCTTCTTTCAGGTCTCCTTTCCATCCCAGCTCTTTTTTTATTATGTCCGATTGCTTTCGAGTATCCCACGGCATGTAGTTGCCAAGGCATATCGAACGGTAGTGTATCGATTTCAGCTCTTCCCTGCTTGGATAAGCGAATGGGAGCAAATCCCTTTCAGTTACTGAGGGGTCGTTTACCATTCCCAGCATGTCTTCTGCAGTTATTCCTAGGTTGCAACACTTGTTGAACCGGTCTTCATCAACTTCTTCCCAGTTGTTTTCGTAATCATAATAGCTCATGTATTCCGCTGCCGATTCTCCCCAGATAATCAAGGGTATCTTGAATTTCACTGCAATTCGCATCGGGTAAGCATATATTCCGGTATGGCAATGCCAGCAAAAATCGCCCTTTCTTTTAAGGGATTCTAGCATCAATTTTTTTACCACGTGCCAGTTTGGCCTGAATTTCAGGTAGTCTGCACCCAGTTTTTTCAGGGTCCTGTCCGTGTTGCTCAGGTTTGTCGGCCTGAAGAAACCATGGTCGAATGAAACTATGAGCGGCTTCAATTTGAAATCCCTAATTAGCGTATATGCCTGGTAGGTGCTGTCCTTGCCTCCGCTATAGGGGATTATGCAATCGTAGTCGTATTTGCCTCGGAATTCGTCAAGTATTTTTTTGAAATCCTCCTTTCTTTTTGGCCAGTCGACTTTTGTCCTTTTTACATCGATTGTTTTGCAAACGCTGCATACGCCTCCTTTGTCATAGGTGACTGCATCCTGGGTTTCAGGAATTACGCAATTGGCGCATCGTCTCAAGCTGGCAGGATAGCCCACATCCTCATCTTTTGTAATCATAACATCGCACCTTTGGCTATTTGATTCTTATCAGATTCATAACGTATTAAATGTTTATTATATACAGCATATTGCCCATAATACATTTATAACTTGTTTGTGGGATAGCCTGTTGTGAGGGAAATGCATGCCGTCGATTCCTTTGGATAAAAGCAATGAATTTTTATGCGTCATTCCCGCGCGCGGAGGGAGCAAAGGGGTTCCCAGGAAAAATGTGCGTTTGCTGGGGGGCATTCCGTTGATTGCCCATTCCATACGCAGTGCGCTCGATTCCGGTATTTTCCCAGAAGTTTATGTTTCAACTGAGGACCCGGAAATAGCAGAGGTTTCCCGCAAGTTCGGTGCAATGATTATAGACCGGCCACAGGAACTCGCAATAGACAAAGCCCCGATGCCGCCCGTAATCGAGCATGCCTTAAGCTGGGCCAAGGCCAAGAATGGTGTTGAGCCCAAGTTCGTATTCATGCTGCAGCCCACATCGCCATTCCGTTCCAAGGAAGATTTTGAAAAATGCAGGGATGCCCTTCTAAAAGGGGATTGCGATTCCGTGATGGGTGTTTTCGAGGCAGACGACCCCCCGCAATGGACGCTGACTCCGGACGCAAAAGGATTCCTAAAGCCGCTCTTTCCAATCAAGGATTACCTTTCAAGGCGCCAGGACCTTCCGCCTGCATATTTTGATGGGCCAATCTATGCATTCCGAACTGATTCGTTCTTAAAGCACAAAAAATTCCTAATGCCCAAAACCCGTTTCTTTGTTGTTCCAAAATCCCGTGCAGTGGATATTGACACTGAATCAGATTTCATGCTTGCAGAACACCTTCTCAAGCTGGGTGCATTGAAATGAAGAAAAAAAATCCACCTCAAGAACATAGCCAGCTCAAGTTTCTAGTAGTTGGGCTCGGCTCGATGGGAAAAAGAAGGATAAGGAACCTGACTTACCTTGGCTTCAGGAACATAATTGCTGCTGAACTTAACGAAGCAAGGCGCAAGGAAGTGGAAAAGGATTTTGGCATAAAAGCATTTTCTTCTTTCGATGAGGCAATTGCTGAAAATCCTGATGCAATCATAATCTCAACGCCTCCGAACCTCCACACTATGTTCGCAAAAAAAGCAGCGGAATTGGGGAAGCCATTTTTCATAGAAGCCAGTGTATTGAATGACGGGCTGGACGAAGTGAACCGGATTGCGAAATCCAAAAAAGCGATCGCCGTTCCGTCGTGCACGATGCGATTTAAGCAGTCCATCCAGAAAATAAAAGAGCTGGTTGAAGGCGGAAAAATCGGAAAGCCGCTCGCATTTACCTACCACATGGGTCAATACCTTCCGGACTGGCATCCATGGGAAGACATTTCAAAATTTTATGTTGGAAAGCGCGAAACTGGCGCTGGAAGGGAAATGTTCTGCTTTGAGCTCGAATGGCTGACCTGGATTTTTGGAAACTTAACTGCAATTTCATGCATGAAGGGCAAGCTTTCTGAAATGAAGGCAGATATAGATGACGCCTACGCAATGCTCTACAAATTTTCTTCAGGAACAGTTGGAACCGTAATGATTGATGTAATTTCCCGCGACCCTGTCCGTTCATTGCACATAATGGGCTCGGAAGGCAGCATAACCTGGGATTGGAATACTTCTACCGTGCGCTTATACGACCCAAAATCAAAATCCTGGTCGGAATTCAAGGAGGCCGAAAAGGTCGCCCAGCCTGGATATTGGGCAAAAGATGATATGTATATTGAGGAAATGAGATATTTCGTAAACTGCGTGTCTGGGGCGGGGAAAGTTTCCTATTCGCTTGATGATGATTTGCGGATATTGAAATTCCTTGTTGATGCGGAAACGAGTTCGGATAAAGGCGTTCATATCAAAGTTTGAAATAAAATAATTACGAGTGAAAAACTGCAATAACGTTTTGAAAAAAGGTTTTGACTATGGTCCCATCTAAAAAATCTCTGGAAATTTGCGAAAGGATGCATGAGCTTATCCCTGCAGGGGCGCACACCTATTCTAAAGGCGATGATCAGGTTCCTTCAAACGCCCCGCGCGTGCTCAGCCGCGGCCTTGGCTCCCATGTTTGGGACGTAGACGGGAATGAATACGTGGACTGGGGCATGGGTTTGCGTTCGGTTATTCTTGGCTACTGTTATCCTGAAGTTTCAAAAGCAGCGCATGCAGCCATTGATATGGGCGCGAACTTTTGCAGGCCCCATTATCTTGAGCTTGAGCTTGCGGAAGTTTTGCACAAGACAATAAAAAGCGCGGAAATGGTGAAGTTCGCGAAAAACGGTTCGGATACTACAACTGCGGCAGTGAAACTTGCAAGAGCTTACACCAAAAGGGACAAGATTGCCTATTGCAAGGACCATCCTTTTTTCAGCATTGATGATTGGTTCATTGGAACAACTGTAGTCAATGCGGGTGTTCCAGCTGCGCTTTCTTCGCTTTCGCTTCCATTCAACTATAATAATCTTGAATCGCTGAAATTGCTTTTTGAAAACAACCCTGACGGGGTAGCCGGAGTAATAATGGAAGCATCTACCGGGGTTCCGCCAAAGGACGATTTCCTGAAAAAAGCAATTGACCTTGCGCATGCAAATGGCGCGGTTTTCATAATGGATGAAATAATCACTGGCTTTAGGTATCACATTGGCGGCGCTCAGGAATATTTCGGAGTAAAGCCGGATTTGTGCACGTTTGGAAAAGCAATTGCAAACGGGTTTTCAGTTTCCGTCCTTGCAGGCAAGAGCGAGATAATGGAGCTGGGCGGGATAAAGCACGATAAGGAAAGGGTTTTCCTTCTTTCCACTACCCATGGTTCCGAAGTCCATGGCCTTGCGGCAGCAAAGGCAACAATCGAGGAGCTGGCTGCAAAAAAAGCGATTGATAAAATTTGGGCAACTGGCAAACAGCTCAAGGAAGGCATCAACCGCATTTCAAAAGAAAACGGGATGGAGAGATACATCGAAGTTACCGGCTATGATTGCAGCCCTGTCCCTGCCTTTAGGGATGAAAAAGGAGCAACCGACTTCAAGCTGAAAACTTACGTGATGCAGGAGATATTCAGGCAGGGCGGGGTGCTGTTCCCAGGCTATGTTGCCGTAAGCTATTCCCATTCTGATGCAGATGTCCAGAAAACGCTTTCAGTTTTCGAAGTTGCGATAAAAAAAGCAAAGGAAGCGAAAGATACGGGCGGATTTGACAAGCTGATAGAAGGCGATGTTGTAAAGCCGGTGTTCAGGAAATATAACAAATATCCGTAGTTTTTGCTGGCGTTCGATAGGGTAGTTCACTATTCTACGCTCCCCACTCCTTTGGCAGGAACTGGTGCGTCTTCCTTATTTCTTTTACTTTTTCCAAATCAATTTCCCCAATAAAAATCCCTTCTTCTTTTCCAACTGCAAGCAGCTCTTCCCCAAATGGCCCGTAAATCCTGCTATCCCCGGAGTAATCCTCTTTTCCGTCATTGCCAACACGGTTAACTCCGATTACATAGCATTGGTTTTCTATTGCCCTTGCTTTCAAGAGCGCAAGCCAGTGCTCCTTTCTTTTTTCAGGCCAGTTGGACACTACGAAAATCACTGTTGCGCCTTTCTTTGCCAGCGCCCTGAACATTTCGGGGAACCTCAGGTCATAGCAGGTTGAAATCCCGCACTTAATCCCCTCAATATCCGCAATGGCGAGCTTTGAGCCTGCAACGCATTTCTTGTCCTCTTCGGTAAGCGGGAATAGGTGAATCTTGTGATATGCTTTTGCTGTGCGCCCGTTCCGGTCAATAAGGTAAGCCGCATTTTTGTTCCCGCCCTTTGTTTTTTCCACAAGGGTTCCCAGTATCCAAATCCCGTTCTTTTTTGCAGTTTTTTTAATGAACTTGAGCGTAGCCGAGTCTTTTTTCAATTCGCTGATTTCGTCAACTCCCATGCTGAACACTATTGCGAACGTCTCCGGAAGAACGAGCAAATCTGCGCCTTTTTCCTTTGCCTGCGCTGCAAATGCTGCAACTTTTTCAAAATTAGCCTCCTTATTTCCAGGAATAATGTCCAACTGGCAAATTGCGACTTTCATGGCGTTATAACACCTTTTATAAAATTTTGTGCTCCAACCTTTATATGTGTATTCTATGCCAATCGGATTTAAAATTGGAAGCCATGCTATCGGGCCTGGAAATCCTGTTTTTATAATTGCAGAAGCCGGAGTCAACCACAACGGAGACCTCGGGCTTGCCAAGCAGCTTGTTGACGTGGCGGCAAAATCTGGGGCAGATGCGGTAAAATTCCAGACTTTTGATGCAGATGAGCTTGCGTCAGAATCTGCTGAAAAGGCAGAATACCAGAAAAAAAACGATTCCAGACATAAAAATCAGAATGAAATGCTCAAAAGCCTCCAGTTATCCGAACAGGATTTCAAGGTGCTGAAAAACTATTGCAGCGAAAAAAGGATAATTTTCCTTTCAACTCCATTCGATATAAAAAGTGCGAATCTTTTGGAGTCTTTGGGCGTAGCCGCATACAAGATTTCTTCCGGTGAAATAACCAATGTCCCGCTGCTCAGGCATATTGCAAAATTCGGCAAGCCGATAATCCTTTCAACTGGCATGGCCGACCTGGCTGAAGTTGAAAAAGCCGTCAAGCTGCTCAAAAAAGAGGGCAATAATGATTTGGTTTTGCTCCATTGCACTACCAGCTATCCAGCGCCTTCCGAAAGCCTTAATCTACGGGCCATTCAAACGCTGGAGAAAAAGTTCAAGACTGCGGTTGGATTTTCCGACCATAGCCAGGGGGTAATTGCGCCCATAGTTGCAATCGGGCTTGGCGCCTGCGTAATCGAAAAGCACTTCACGCTTGACAAAACATTGCCAGGGCCAGACCATGTTGCTTCCTTGGAGCCTGCAGAATTAGCCGCCATGGTAAA
>JBAYGV010000014.1:0-10767 GCA_041666445.1 Candidatus Micrarchaeia archaeon
CGCTGGGGCATGCAAGCGAAGCGGATGCAGTTGTCGAGAAAGAATCTATTCTATGTGGAAAATTAGGAAAAAGAATTGGAAACGAACTGGTAACTATTTTTGACGACCCGACCGCCAATGATTTTGGATATTATGTTTTTGATGATGAAGGAGTTGAAGCGAAAAGGACTACGCTTGTTGAACGAGGGATATTAACTGGATACCTGAGCTCGCTCGAAACCTGCGATGAGACCAAAGTAAAAGCAAACGGCCATGCGCGCGCAGAAGATTATTCACGCGTCCCGATTGTTCGGATGGGAAATACTTTTTTCAAGCCAGGAAAATCAAGCAGGGAAGACGTTTTTGACGTTCGGGACGGAGTATATTTGAAAGGGATGAAAGGAGGAAGCGTTGATATTTTCGCTGGGGGTTTCATGTTCAAGGCGGACGAAGCCTATGAAGTGAAGAATGGGGAATTGGGAAAACTTTATCGCGATACGGCCATAAGCGGGAACATAATGGAAACTCTGAAGAACGTGGAGGCGGTTGGAAAAGATTTCGGAACAAGCCCGGGATTCTGCGGAAAAGGAGGGCAGCAGATGCCCGTTAGCGATGGCGGGCCGCATATTAGAGTAAGGAATGTTAAGATTGGGTAAACTTAAAGCCCATTATCCCCAGTAAATAATTTCATGTCAAAGCAGACAAGGAGCCTGTGCTTATTTTCGAACCATTCATGATTTCTCATTGCCGAAGATATTTCTTCCGGAAGATAGCCATTAACGGCTGCAGCATAATTCCTTAGGTCGTTGAAAAAGCGGATGGTAATCGCAAGTGCCAACAGTTCAGATGCGGCGTATTCCCGCTGGCTGTTTCCTTTTGAAACATAAGTTTCAAGAAAATTGTGGGTCGACTCGTGAACGAACAGGAATGGAAAATAATCGAGCAAATAACTGTTTCTGCAAACGTAGAAGATTGGGTCGCCGCCATCGTCCGGATGATCCTCCAAAAATCCCTGCGGGCCAAGATTGCACATGCCAAAATCTGGGCCTGCCTGCGCAACTCTCCTGATAATTCGCTCGACATAATCCCTCCAGTTTGGAATTCCCGGAATTGAAGTTGGAATGAATTCAAGAACGCTAAGCGTGGATTCGATCTGCTTTGCAAAACGGCCATCACCTTCAAAGCCAGAACCCATTATTTGGATGGAACGCCTTTCGCTTTTTGGCAGATTCTCATAGGCCAGCCAGCTGGCAAGCTTATCGCTATTGAAAATAGATAGTTGGGCATTCGTGCTATCAGCAATGGAAGAATCTGCCAGGCATGCCCTTTTTATATTCTGGACAATTTCTGCGAATGGAACGCAAGTTTGCTCTTCTGGATTTTCCGATTGCTGGGCTCTTGCAAACCTTGCACCTTGGAATGCAAAAAATCCCGCAAAAAGAAGAACTGGAAGAGAACGGAATGGATGAATTGGAATAAAATCAGAAACCCTATCCTTGAACCTCTGCCATCTAGTATGTTTAGGAGTTAGCTCGACGGAAGTCCGGGTTGCATGAGTCATTAGCCAGGCCTTAGGTTTGCTGGTTGCGGCTCCCGATATGGATGCCCAGGATTGCAAAGCTCGCGATAGAGCCTGCTTGCAATCTTAAGATGTTCCGTAGGAATTGGAAGGAGAGTATTTTCAGCACCGGGAACTCCGATTGCAAGAACTCTTTTTGATGCAGCTTCCTGCACTGAAGTCAAGCGAACGCCAGGTTCACCGGAAGTGGAAAAAAAACCGCGCCTTATAAGAAGAGTATCTGTTGTCAATGCTTCTAGGTCTGCATGATGCATAACTGTTGTTGGAACAACAGAAGTAAAACCTTTATTGTGTCTTTCTAGTTCGGCAAATACTCCTTTTCTTTTAGATTGTGCTTCCTCAGCCCGTTCCAATGGAGTTTTTCCCGGGGTTGGCTGCTTCCTGCGCTGCATTCTTTCAGTAGTTGGATTGGCGTGTGTCATAATAATCAAAATAGTATTATGACCCGCTTTATTTTTAAACTTACCACACTAAAACCAAGATAGTGGTTGTGTGGATGCAATCCCCTTTATTCTCGGAATTTTAATCGGGATGGTAAGCGGGCTTATTCCCGGACTCCATTCCAATACTGCAATCGCAGTCCTATCCACGCTCGGAATACCGGACGAAGCGATGGGCGCAATAATCGTTGCATTATTTTCTTCCCATCTGGTAGTTTCGTTCGTTCCATCAATATTTTTCGGGATACCGAACGACCCGTCAATAGTTTCCGTACTTCCTGGCCAGCGGATGGTAAAGGAAGGGAGAGGGATTACGGCATTGAAAATAGTTCTTGTTTCAATTCTTATTTCGACCATGGTTTGCGTAGTTGCATTCAGCAGTTCATTAACTATTTTTCCAGTAATTTATGCAACGATAAAGCCGTTCGTCGGATATATACTAATTGCATTTTCCGGAGTTTTAATCTGGAAATCAAAAAACTGGTTTTTGACGCTCGGAATATTTTTGCTTTCCGGGATTCTCGGAACATTTACTATGAATGTAAAAATGTATGATGTTTTCCTTCCTCTTTTCGGGGGTTTTTACGCAATGGGTTCGATTATTACTTATCAGAAAGGCGCGAAAATTCCAAAACAAAAGGACGAACCGCTGGATAGTTCGATAATGAAATATATTGCCATCGGAATATTATTAGGATTTTTCGCGGATTTGCTTCCGGGAATTGGAGCGCCGTCGCAGATTGCAACCTTCGCAACTTTCATAATTCCATTGAATACGCCGGGATATTTAGCATCCATTGCCGCAATTTCAACAAGCGAATCGATATTCTCGTTTTCCACAAGCGCTTCGATAGATAAATCAAGAATGGGGGCGACTGCATGGCTGAGCAGTTACGTCTCGATAGGGGACAATTTGGTTTACGTGCTCGTGCTTTTCCTCCTTTCAGTAACAATCAGCGGGGCGATAGTCTTTTTCGCAAGGAACTGGATTGGAAAACTAGCCACATTGGATTTCTCGAAAATAAATATACTCATTGCGCTTTACCTGATTGCGATTATTTTTGTTCTTGACGGGATTGAAGGATTGGCCATTCTTGCGGTTTCTTCCTGCCTAGGTTACGCAACCATCCGCCTCGGAGTTTCGAGAACAACGTTAATGGGAGCAATAATCGTTCCGACGATATTGCTGCTTTTCAGGATATTCATTCTATAAGCCCAGGAATGGTCACCCGCAGAAACCATTATAAACCTTTCCATCCACAATTTTTATGCAAACATTTATAATACTAATTACGATTTTTGAGGTTTTGAAATGAGCACAACAGTAAAAAGCACGGGAGCTGGACCCACGGCTAACCAGACGAATGTGAAATGCCCAGAATGCGGCAGCAAGAGGCTCGTAAGGGATTACGAGAAGGGAGAATTGCTTTGCGCACAATGCGGGCTTATAATAGCTGAAAACATACAGGACGCAGGGCCTGAGTGGAGGGCATTTGATGCTGAACAGAAAGAGAAACGCGCCCGAGGCGGAGCCCCAATTAAGTATATGAGGCCGAACAAGGGATTGGTAACTGAAATAGACCAGTACAACCGCGATATTAGAGGCGGAAAGATTTCGCCAAAGAAGCAGGCACAATTATATAGAATGAGAAAATGGCACAAGAGAGTTTCCATTGCAACATCAATGGAAAGAAACCTAGTTATTGCGCTTGCTGAACTAGACAGGGTTGCATCCTCATTGGGATTGCCTGAGAACATCAAGGAAAGCGCAGCATTGCTTTACAGGAAAGCAGTGAAAGCTGAATTGATTAGGGGAAGATTGATTGAGAGCGTTGTTGCTGCAGTCATCTACGCAATCTGCAGGATGAGAGGAATTCCAAGAACCTTGGATGAAATATCCAAGGCGTCTGGGATTGAGAAAAAGGAAATCGGAAGGGCATACAGGTTCTTGAAAACAGAATTGGGAATAGATGTCCCGCTTACCGACCCAGGACAATATGTTCCTAAATTCGCAACCGCGCTCAAATTGGGCGGGCAGGTGCAGGAAGAGGCAATAAAGCTCATCAAGAAATCGCTCAAGAAAGGGCTGATTTCCGGAAGAGGACCGACTGGTGTCGCTGCCGCAGCTCTCTATATCTCCAGCGCAATGTTTGGGGAGAAGAGGACGCAGAAAGAGGTGGCAGATGTTGCCGGAGTAACCGAAGTTACGATAAGGAACAGGTACAGGGAGCTCAAGAAAGAGCTTGGGTTGAAGATAAACCTGTAAAGGTTAAATCAACAAATTAATGGTGATAGATATGGTGAAGAGTATTGTACACGCAGTAAAGAAGTTTTTTGGTTCAAAGGAAAAGTGCGCAGATGAATGCTGCAAAGATGAAAGGGCAGAAGAAGCATGCAACTGCTGCGAACCAGTAGTAGCGAAAAGGAGAAAAACTGCAAAGAAGGCAAAGAAAAAAGGAAAGAAAAGGTAAGTTGTGAATTAGAGGTTCACAATAATGGTTTCAAAATTAGAGATAGACAGGGTAATCGGCTGGTGCGAGGAGCGCAAGAAAGAGCTCAATCGCATCTATATTACCGAACGCAACCCGTTCAAGGATGAAATTGAATGGGCTAGAAGGTTTCCGTTGGTGGAAATCGACAGGCCAAAAGAGGTTGCAGCAAAGACGAGCCTTGTCTATGACTCTACAACAAAACAGCTTTGGCAGTTCCTGAATGGAAACTGGAGACGTATTGAAGCTGAAATGGAAGGAGTTTAAAATAGGGCAAAAACGATAAACTATTTTTATTTAATTTTATTTTTGCGTATTCAGCACAGTCTCAGCCATGCTTAGCTTGAACGACTGGACCCATCCTTTTGCAGTTATCTGGATTTCCCCTCTTTTCATGAACGAAACGAACGTGCTCACCGCGGTTTTGGAATTGGTGCCGGAAAGCGAACATAGCGCCCTTTCGCTTATTTTAATAGTATAATCAGAAGAGGGGTTCGCACCGCATTTTATTGATTCGATCCCATAATTTCCGATTTTTCCATTGCCAGTCAACGAATCAGTTGAATTGTAAGCGGTAACTGTCACCGTCTCACCATTGAAAAAAGACGAAACGGTTGACGGAAGCTTAAGCCTGGCCCCATAGGTCTTGACTAGATCATCGCAGGTATAGGAAAAAGACAATGAAACGCCAATCAAAAGCAAAAATCCAAGCAAAATTCCGAGCGAGATAGTGTTTTTTGCTGTCATAGATCCTTTTCCACACGCTAGATATATAAAGTTTCATATTCAATATAAGATTCTAGTTTTTGAACGCAAATGAATCAGCAGTATTGGGGAATTGGCAAAAACTGAGAGAAAAATCCATGGATGGAAAAACGAATCCGAACGGCGCAAATGCTTGCGGCAATGCGAAAACGCGGGCAAAGCCGAAAAAAGTCCTTGTAATCGGTTCCGGGCCAATAGTAATTGGGCAATCTGCGGAATTTGATTATTCCGGAACACAAGCGTGCAGGGCGCTCCGTGAAGAAGGGATTTCAGTCGTATTAGTCAACTCCAATCCGGCAACCATCCAGACAGACAAGGAAACCGCAGACATCATTTACATTGAACCACTCACGCTCGAATTTTTGGAAAAAATAATAAAACGGGAGAAGCCGGATGCAATGATGGCAACCGTTGGAGGGCAGACCGGATTGAACCTTGCAATGGAATTGCACCGGGCAGGAGTGCTTGAAAAATATAATGTGAAATTGATTGGAACCGGGCCGGAAGCGATAGATAACGCAGAAAGCAGGGAAAAATTCAACAACAATATGAGAGAGATAGGAGTTCCAATACTTCCGGGAGTTCCAGCAAAGAATTATGATGATGCTTACGCGTTTGCGGAAAAGAATGGCTACCCAGTAATATTGCGTCCTGCGTTTACACTTGGAGGAACTGGCGGGGGAGTTGCCGAGAATAAAGAAGAATTGAAAAAATTGCTGGATTTTGGATTTAGATTGTCTGCAACCCACGAAGTGCTTATAGAAAAATCCGTGCTAGGTTGGGGAGAATTTGAATATGAAGTTGTCCGGGATGCCTATGACAATGCAATAATTATCTGCAACATGGAAAACTTTGACCCGATGGGCATCCATACTGGCGAATCTATTGTTATTGCACCATCGCAAACGCTTTCCGATAGAGACCATCAGATGCTGAGAGACGCGTCGTTGCGGATTGTACGAAAATTGAATATTGTTGGCGGATGCAACGTACAATTGGCACTTAACCAGAAAACTGGAGACTTCGTAGTAATAGAAGTCAACCCAAGATTATCCCGTTCTTCTGCACTGGCTTCAAAGGCAACGGGCTATCCGATTGCAAGAGTTGCAACAAAAATAGCTTTGGGTTATGCTTTATATGAGATAAAAAATGCAATAACCGGAACAACTGCGGCGTTTGAACCTGCGTTGGACTATTGTGTTGTAAAAATCCCGAAATGGCCGTTTGAAAAATTCCCAAACGCAGATAGGCGCATTGGAACGCAGATGAAAAGCACTGGGGAAGCGATGGCAATTGGAAGGACATTTGAAGAGTCGTTCATGAAATGCCTGCGCAGCATTGAAGTTAAAGTTCCTGAAAAGATTATTCCCGAAGAACATTTGGCAAAGGCAACGGATTTGCGGATATTTGCGATATTGGAATTGCTAAGAAGAGGGACGAAATTCGAGGACATAAATAAAATTACGAACATAAATCCCTGGTTCCTTGAACGGCTGAATTACCTAATCCAAATCGAAAAAGAATTGCAAAATGGCGGGAAAAACCCGAACGAAGCGCTTTTGAAAACCGCAAAGCAAATCGGATTTTCCGACCTGCAAATTTCCAAATTAACCGGAATGAAAGAATTGGAAATACGTAAGCTCCGAAAATCGTTCGGAATAATTCCAACCTACAAAATCGTTGACAGCTGCGCCGGGGAATTTGAAGCGGTTACTCCTTACTTTTATTCAACCTACGAGCATGAGAACGAAGCAACTGCCATTGGAGGCGAAACTGGAACCAATGGAGGGAGAAACGGCAAAACGAACAACGTGCGAAAAATAATAATCATCGGAGCGGGGCCGATACGGATTGGACAGGGGATTGAATTCGATTACTGCTGCTCTCACGCAGCATTTGCGCTTAAAGAACTTGGAATAAAGAGCATAATGGTAAACAACAACCCGGAAACGGTCAGCACTGATTTTGATTCCAGCGACAGATTATATTTTGAACCATTAACTTTTGAAGACGTCATGAATATTGTGGAGAATGAAAAGCCTGAAGGCGTCATTGTCCAGCTTGGAGGCCAGACAAGCATAAACCTTGCTGAAAAACTGACAAAAGCGGGGGTAAAGATACTTGGAACACAGATGGAAGGCATTGATATTGCAGAAGACCGGGAAAAATTCAGAGTTTTGCTCCACAAGCTTGGGATTCCCCAGCCTGAAAACGCAACTGCTACAAGCTGCGAGGAAGCGATAAAAGTTGCTGGAAAAATTGGTTACCCAATAGTAGTACGCCCTAGCTATGTAATAGCCGGAAGGGGGATGCAAATTATTTATGATGAAGAACGATTAAGAAAATTCATTGAAGAAGCGATGAGTGTAAGCGAATCAAAGCCGGTTTTAATAGATAAATATCTGGATAATGCGATTGAATGCGAAGTGGATGCAGTATGCGACGGTGAAAAAATATTCATTGGGGGAATAATGGAGCATATTGAATTTGCAGGAGTGCATTCCGGGGATGCGAATATTTCACTGCCTTCGGTTAATCTTTACCAGAAGGTTCACAAGAAAATAGAGGAGTATACCGAAAAGATAGCAAAATCGCTTGGAACGATAGGGCTGATTAATGTCCAATATGCCGTAAAAGGAGATACGGTCTATGTAATTGAGGCAAACCCGCGGGCATCAAGAACCGTCCCGTTCGTAAGCAAAACTATCGGAATTCCAATCGCAAAGATTGCAACAAAAGTATTGGCAGGAGAAAAAGGGATACTCGAATCAAAAGAACTTGAAAAAGCAAAAACATTGAACTATTACGCGGTCAAGGGGGTTGTTTTCCCATTCTTAAAAATAAAAGGCGCGGACATTGCACTCGGCCCGGAAATGAAAAGCACCGGGGAAACAATGGGAATTTCCGAGAATTTTGACATGGCCTATTTCAAGGCATTGTTATCAAGCGGATTGAACCTTCCAAAAAAATCAGGGACTTTGGCAACTTTGGTAAGCTTGCGGGACGAGGATAAGCCATTTGCATTGCAGCTCGAACGCCTGCTCAAGGATGCAGGTTTCTTAGTATTTGCCACCCCCGGAACTGCAGCCTATATGAAAAATGCCATTTCTGTCGAAAAAATCGGGAAGGGCGAACCGGACGTACTAGGAGTGCTCGAAGGCGGAAAGGTTTCCGTAGTAGTGAATACCCCGAGCAAAGGAGGGGACAACCAAACGGACGGATTCCGAATAAGAAGGGCAAGCATTGAAAAAGGAATCCCATGCATAACTAATATGCGAACCGCACTCGCGCTGTTTTCTGCGATAAAGACGATAAAAGAGCAGGATATTGAAGTCAAGCGGGTTGATGAATACGGAAAGGTATAGGAAATATTTTGTTGGCGGATTTGTTCTTGGGATTCTCGTAGTTGTTTTGCTAATTTTCCTTTTTAATTTTTACCAGACGAACAGCCACACCGCACTTTCGGTTACTCCGGTTTTTTCCCCTGAAGACGGGAAGGGCGTAATCTCGTTCATAAACTCGGCAAAGGACAGCCTTGACATGGAAATGTACCTGCTCAGTTCCGATGATGCAATAAACGCGCTTTTGGCGGCAAAAGACCGCGGCGTCTACGTCAGAGTAATACTTGAAAGAGATTTGGAAGGAACCCCAAACTATAAGGCGTATGACAAATTGAGTGCGGCCGGGATTTCTGTAAAGTGGGCTTCAGGCAAGTATACGTTAACCCATGCCAAATTCATAATTGTAGATGGAAAGCTAGTGCTTGTAGGTTCCCACAACCTCAGCAACAATGCACTGGAAAAGAACAGGGAAGCGTCCGTAATCCTGTCCGGGGAGCCAGTTAAAGAGTTCGAAAAGGTTTTTGAAACAGACTGGGCGCTGAAATAGAGGGAAAAACTAGGAAAAGAGAGGAATAGGCAGTAAATAGCATATAATTGGTCTAATTATAACAAAAGAGCACATTTATATATACTAAATTCGTAATTTACGAATATGGGCGGTTGGTTAAAAATAGCCTTAGCGCTGTTTTTGCTATCAGTAGTGTTTGCGGCAGATGAATGCGCAGCCTCAAGGCTGTTTCTTGAAAAAGGCACGTCAACTGGCGGAGTCGTAACACTGACGGGATATGTCTTAGTTGATACGACCATAGTTGATGCAGCCCATCCGGATGGAATTTTTAGCACCTATTCCGCCAAAGATGCAAAAATAATGTTTTCTGCCGGCTCAACGCCAATTCCAGGCTGCCAGTTCCCAGCCGTAAAAGAGGCACTTGAAAATTCTGAAATAAGCGATGAAAAAAACAAAAAATATTATTATGAATGCCAAATACCGACAACCCTGTTCAGCGGCAAGTGCATAGATGTAACTGCAAGGCTCACGGGGCCGATAAAATATTGCGGAACAAGCGCCTATGCCAGTGTGTGCGACCTTAATTCGGATTTGATTAAGCATATTGAAGACACGTTTTATACAAAAATCAATGATAGCGCCTCCAGCAATTATTCTGTTTGCATACTTGGTTTTATTCTTCTTGGATTGCTATTGGCAACCATGTTTTACAGCGGAAAAAGCCCGCTGTCGCTTTTGGATATTACGACCCCTAACCTTCCATCCCCAAAGACCGTAGCGGCGAGCGGGCAAGTGCTTGGCCACATGGTTTACGGAAGAATGATGAAGATTAGCAATGAAATAATGAACCTTAAGGACAAGGATTCCCGCAAGCCCGGCGAGAGGGGAACTTTCCTAAGGCACGAAAATGACGTTCTGAAACGCATGAGCGGAAGCCAAAAAGGCGAATATGAAAGGAGAAAACGGAAAATTTCCGAATCCGATGCAGACGCAAGGACAAAAAGCCTCCTGAAAATACTTGCCTTGAAAATGATAGAACAGGGAAAAAACTTGGCAGACATTGACAGGTTGATAGGCAACAAAAAAAGCCTTCTGAAATATATTGAAGAAGAGCACAGGTCACTTGCCAAGATGATAAATGAATTGCGGGATGATGCAAAAAGCAAGGGAACCCGGGGAGATGCGGCAATCGCAGATGCAATGGATGGCTACGTGCAGGCGTATATTCACGCAAACCGGATGAATATGCTGACTGGGCTTAGCGGCGAAGGCAGGAAAGGCAGCATAAGCGACTTTTTATACAGAAGTGCCAGGGTATTGATAAACGGCCCCCAGGTATTTGCTCCTTACTACGGGGGAAACAAAGGCGTGAAAAAAGTAGTTGATGGCCTCCAAACAATATTTCCAGGCATAGGCCGCCTTCCAATTGTAGGCGGATTCATTGGAACGTCCATAGACGCAACATTTCGAAGCGCAAGGATAACCAACAGGTATGGCGAAGCACTGGCAGGAAGCGTAATACGCGGAGGTATGAGGCTATCCAAAGGAAAGGGGGGGAAGGAAGCAGTAAGCCAAAGAATGAGGCAAATCGGAACCGAACTTGACGAAGAAGCGCAGGGCAAACGTTCGATGGGTTATTTTGAACGGATGGGAAAACGGCTGGTTA
>JBAYGV010000015.1:0-10592 GCA_041666445.1 Candidatus Micrarchaeia archaeon
CCTTGCTTGCAGATAAATTGGCAATGGGCGGTGTTCCATTCCGTGAGGCGCACGAGCAGGTAGGAAAGCTAGTCAAGAAACTCCAAAAGGAAGGGAAATATCTGGAGGATTCGGAAGAGTGGAAGAAGGCAATAGGAAAATAAATTAATTGCAAACGGATAGTTGTCTTTTACCTATTCTCTCCCCTATACCTTCCCTTGTAAACTTCCTTCGCCGTCTCGCTCAATGCAATGAAAACCATCTGCCCAATCTTTGCCCCTTTCTTAAGATGCAATCCATGGGGGTTATTGACAACAAGCATTGCTTCGCTTCTTCCTTCATAGCCAGGGTCCCAGACTGCACATTCCAAAGTCGCACCGCACCTCAATAAAGAGGAACGGGGAAAACAGAATGCAGCTGTATTCGATGGAATCCGAACGTATTCGTTGAATATTACTTTGTAAGCCCCCTTCTCAAGATAGACCTCATCGTTATTGAAAAAAAGCGGTACAACATTGCTTATCTTCCTTTTGCTGTTGTCAAAATCAATTACGCCCGCTTCGTTGAACACATAAACTTCCTTCAGCGTAACATCCACGCCTGCTGGCTGGTATTGGCTGTCATTAGTCATATTTTCGAATAATTTCGCTTCCATCAGTTTTTGCTTGGGGATAATCATATCCATGCTTGTATACCGTAAACAATTTAAATCCTTAAATTCACAATATTAATGTGCGACAAAAGGAAAAAAAGGCAAAGAAGCGAAAGATTCATTGCACCAAGTTCTGGAAGCGGTTAGTTGTAGGTTCAATCCTGTTAATGTTTGCAACGATTCTTCTTGATATTTTTTTCATGTCCTATTTGGAATCCCACGGGCTGACGTTCTTAGTTGGGGCAGTAGATATCCCAGTTAGCATAATCTTGATCATGGACGTTGGGTTCAAGTTCAATGACGCGCGGGATAAAATTCATTTCGTGAGGCACAACATGCTCTTAATTTTCTCAGTGCTTCCTATTTCCGTATTCATGCTCACTTTTAGGATGTTCAAGATATTTCCATTGCTGGAGAAACTTCCATTGCTTGGAGAATTAGCTGCTTTTGAAAGGATAGTGAAAATTCAGCATGGGGCGAAATTCATTGAAGGGATACGGGACCTATTCAGTCTTAGGTAACTGAAAATAACCAGCAGGATTATAAATTATCTCCCACATATAATTCAAGCATATGTTAAGTCTCTGCGTTCATTTTAATCCATTCTGCTCACGTTCCGAAGCAAGAGTTCGTGAGTTTGAAAAGCGCATATTCCATTCTCGTTGTAGTGCTTTTAGCACTCCCGAGCGCATGCTTTCCAAAAGAGCACGTTCAACCGAGGAGCTAGGGCAATTTCTATCTGAGAATCGGGAAACACTAGATGCGAATACGTTTGCGCGAGGGGTTCGGGTGCTTGTTCGCTCTTTAGGTTCGAGTTTTTGTTGCATTCCTGCAGAATATGCATTGCTTAAGTTAGGCTCCAGTTCGCTCCCTTACCTTTCAAAAGGGGTTGGTAGCGATGACTTTTCTGTAAGGGAAAATTCGCTTTTTATGCTGAATAAAATTATAACTAATTCGACTGCAGGCGACCGGCCTATTTTGGTTTCGGTAAGATTGAGGCTATTGGGAACGCTTGATTTTTACACTGGAACTGGGGAGAGGGCAAGCAATCATTCTATTGAAATAGAAAAAATAAGGAAAATAATAAAAATTATCGAAGAGCGCTTATATCATTCGTCAGAAGCGTAGAGCCACATCCTATTAAGTTCGTAATCGAAAAGCTCATCGCTCTTGAAGAACCTTGGCACTTCCTTTGCTGCAGTCTCTTTCGAGTCGCTTGCGTGGATTACGTTCCTTGAAGTAGAATTGGAAAAATCTCCGCGGATTGTTCCCGATGGCGCTTTTGTAGCATTTGTCGGCCCGCACATTAATCTTACAACTTCAACTGCTTCCTTGCCCTCGATGGCCATAGCAACAATAGGGTTGCTGGTTATGAATTTTTCCAAATCAGGATAAAACTGCTTTGAGACCAAGTGCGAATAATGCTCTTTTGCAAGCTCAGGGGTTACCCTGATCATTTTCATCCCTGCAACTTTCAGCCCTTTTTCCTCGAACCTGGAAACTATCCTTCCAATCAAGCCCCGTTGCACTGCATCCGGCTTCAAAAGAATCAATGTGCGTTCCATGCAATCACTGCTTCTTTTTCTTTGCTACTGCTTCATTGTATTTCTTGAAGCTGGTGGTCCATTTTTGCTTTCTTCCTTCCCTTCCCAAGCCCAACTGATTTTTTTTGCATTTGCTTGAGCAGAAGTAGAATAGTGTCCCATCCCTCTTCGCGTACATTACTCCGGTGCCTTTCTTCAATTCGTCACCGCAAAATGAGCACATAACCATGATTTCACCTCGAAATTAATGAGATTACTTTGTCTTAATCTCCTTTGCCTCTCTTTCGGAATCCAGGAGCATGATTATCATGCCTTCCTTTACTGGGCCCTTGATGTTCCTGAGGATTACTCTCCCCGCATCCGGCCCTTCGAGAACCTTGCAAAGCACCTGGTAAATCTCGCCGTAAACGCCAGTCTTGACCTTTACTTCGACGATTTCAGCTGCTATTCCTTCCAATGCCATGAAAATCACTTACCTTTTGGCGTTGGGAGCTTTTTTACCAAGTCATTCACTGTCTCGGCTGCGCCTCCTGCGTTTTCAATCGCTACAGAAGAAGTTCCAACTGCGATTCCAACCGCAACTCCCAATTCCTTTCTTGTTGGGACGAATGCATAGGTTATTCCGTTTTCCTTGCAAAGCAACGGGATGTGGACGACGATTTCCTGAGGAGTTACATCCTCTGCGACAACTACCAATTTGGCGGTCTTTCGTTCAATTGCCTTGGTCGTTTCGTTTACCCCCTTCTTTATCTTTCCGCTGTCCTTTGCGACAGAAAGTGCTTCTAGAATCTTCGGCACTAATTCCTTTGGTGTTTCAACATCTACGTATCCCATAGTCTTACCTCCTTTTAAGTCATTGGTCTATTATCCAATAATAGAAGTAGACTACATTTTGATAATAGTATTTAAAAATGTTGTTGAGAGGGAAACTGGACGGGTAAATCCTATTATCCACATAAATTTGTAGCGGGCTTTGATATTTAATTCCATTCGCACATATATTATACTATATGCCATCGCTCACTTTCCGCGAATTGCTTGCAAAGCCGAATGTCCATGAATTTTCTTTCAAAGGCCGAGGCCCGGGCATACTTGCAGTTCATGGCGGGGCGATTGAGGAAGGCACCGAACGGATTACGCGCAAGCTAATTGAATTGGGCGGATTTGCGGGTTATATAATTTCAGTTCGCGCTCCGGGTGCGACTTACAGGGATTATCATGTTCCAAGCACTTTCATAAGTCCGGGGGATTCGGAAACATTGCTTTCGGTCGTTCGTTCCGTTGATGCGCTCGTTGCGATTCACGGGCAGAAAAAAGATGGAAATATTTATGTGGGCGGGCTGAACGAAAAATTACGAATTCAGATTGCGTACGAACTAGGATTGGTTTTTCCGGGAATTGTTTTTTCGGATTTGGCAACGCTTCCGCCAACTTTGCGCGGGGCTTCCAAAACAAATATCGTAAACTTCCATTCAAGTGGTGGGGTTCAAATTGAGCTCCCTTTGAACATTCGAGTTAAGGATATTGATTTCGATTTGCCCGTAATTGACGAGAGTGGATTGAAAATTTGCGCTGCAATTTTGCGCGGAATCGGTCAACCATAAACCTTTATAAAGCTGTGCACTCCTATATATAGCTCACCCAAAATCTAATTGATTGATGCGGGTTCATGCTCGGAGAAATCTCAGCGTGATTCTTGGAATTATGGAAACCTAATTCTTGTAGGTTTGACTCAGGTTATATGAACGGTCAATGTAATAGATGTGTGAAATGAGATATGTAGTGTCTCCACGCAAATTCCAAATGCGTAATAATATAAACTTCCGAAATTCGTTTATGCAGAGTTCAACTGTACTAAAACACCAGTTGATCCTGCTGGAGGATACTGCTATCAGAGTTCGATTAAGCCATGCAAGTCTACTTGTTCACTTGGACAGGTGGCATACGGCTGAGTAACACGTAGTCAATCTAACCTAAGGACGGGAATACCCTCGGGAAACTGAGGATAATTCCCGATAGGCCACCTATGCTGGAATGCTTGGTGGTTTAAATTGCTGGTGAATTGGAGCTAGTCAGCCTTAGGATGAGACTGCGGAGGATCATGGTAGTTGGTGAGGTAATGGCACACCAAGCCGATAATCCTTAGGGGCCATGGAAGTGGTGGCCCCCAGAAGGGTACTTTGACAAGGACCCTAGTCCTACGGGATGCAGCAGGCGCGAAACCTTTACAATGCGCGAAAGCGTGATAGGGGAACTCTGAGTGGTGTAAGCTTAGCTTATATCTTTTGCCAAGTGTAAATAACTTGGAGAATAAGGGTGTGGGCAAGACTGGTGGCAGCCGCCGCGGTAAAACCAGCGCCTCTAGTGGTATCCACGAATATTGGGCCTAAAGCGTTCGTAGCCGGTTTATTGCGTCCACTGTGAAATGTTGGGGCTTCACCCTAACGCGCGCAGTAGATACTGATAGACTTGGGAGCGGGGGAGGGTCGGAGTACTTTCAGGGTAGGGGTAAAATCCGTTGAGCCTGAAAGGACTACCAGTGGCGAAGGCGCCTGCCCAAAACGCGTCCGACGGTGAGGAACGAAAGCTGGGGGAGCGAACGGGATTAGATACCCCGGTAGTCCCAGCTGTAAATGATGCAGACTGTGGTGTTACTCTATCGTAAGATAGGGTAGTGCTGTAGCGTAGGTGTTAAGTCTGCCGCCTGGGGAGTACGGTCGCAAGATTGAAACTTAAAGGAATTGGCGGGGGAGCACCACAAGGGGTGGATGCTACGGTTCAATTGGATACAACGCCGGAAACATCACCAAGAGCGACGGCAGTATGAAGGTCAGACTAAAGATCTTGCCCGACAAGCCGAGAGGTATTGCATGGCCATCGTCAGCTCGTGGTGTGAATTGTCTGGTTAAGTCCAGCAACGAGCGAGACCCATGTGTTTAGTTGCTAACTTTATCTCCGGATAGGGTGCACTCTAAACAGACTGCCCGCGTTAAGTGGGAGGAAGGAGTGGGCGACGGTAGGTCAGTATGGTCCGAATCTCTTGGGCTACACGCGGCATACATTGGGTGGAACAATGGGCTGCAACTCCGAAAGGAGAAGCTAATCCTCTAAATCCATCCGTGGTTCGGATTGAGGGCTGCAACTCGCCCTCATGAAGATGGAATCCCTAGTAATCGCGCGCCAACATCACGCGGTGAATACGTCCCCGCTCCTTGCACACACCGCCCGTCAAGTCACCCAAATGTTCTTTCGGTGAGGCCCAGGTTTATTGCTTGGTTCGAACCGAAAGGGCGTGAGGAGGGCTAAGTCGTAACAAGGTATCCGTAGGGGAACCTGCGGATAGATCACCTCAAATATCTTTTAACTGGGAAACTGGTGGAGTTATTTGATTAATTGGCGAAGCAAGGATAGTTAGAATTGAGGACTCTTATCTTAGTTCACTCTATACATACGTTTGCCGTTCGATAAATATAACCTGGGTTGAATTTTATTTTTTATAAAGGATGAGCGTGAGCGATAAATAAAATATATCAACTAACTATAGCGGGTTTGCAGCAGGTTCTAATTCATGTTCCAAATATCTAACCGCATCCAGCTTCTTTGCAAACTTTAATCCTATCACAACGTAAATTATTGTTATCGCAGACGAAAGAATGAAAACCATTTCAAATCCAAACGCTCCGGCAATCGCTCCCGCGCCGGCAACAAAAATGACTTCAGCAATGCGTTGAGGAATCATTAATACTCCGCCTTCTGTAGAAACATGCTTACCTTTTCCAGTCGCCCAGACAAATATCCGTTCGTAACTTGCGTTTCCCATTCCCCATCCTATAGCAAACAGGGAAATCAGCACAATAAATGCCAATTGGTCTGCAAAGAAAATCATTGCTAACGGCAAAGCACCGAGCGCAAGCGTAAGCAAGAGGTTCAGCCTCATTTTTACGTGTTTTGTGGTAGCCAAGAATACTGCAGCTGCAAACAATGTCGAAATCCATGCCATTGCCGAACCAACAGCAAAATAGTCCATTTTCAGCACTCCGTTCATGTAAACCGGGAGAATGAATACAAACAACGCATAATCTATTGCTCCAAAAAACATAAGTGGAACACTGGCAAGCCAGAAATCTCTTTTTCTCGGTTTCATTATCCGTTCAGCAAATCCGTCCATAAGCTTTTTTCCGGAATGGCCTTCGTGCGGGACTTTTGATGCAAGGTAAAACAGCCCCAAGCCGATTACTCCAAGCCCAAAATATGCATTCTGGAAGCTGATATACATTACTACCAGCCCGATGGCAATTCTTCCTGCTGCATCGCCAACGCTTCTAATCCCCATGAGTTTTATTGAATTTTTTTCAACCTTTGCGCTATCAGATGTCTTGAATATTTCGGCACGGTTGACCGCCCAAAATGCGGAATTGCGCACGCCGTCCATCAACCTTCCAACTGCGAACATTAATGGAGTTGTTGCAATCCAATATATTGCAATCGCAATGGTTTGGGAGACCGCGTTTGCGTAAAAAATTGGCCTGTTTCCGATGTGGTCCCCAAGGCTCGCAAATATCAGTCTGAAAATAAGGAAAGTTATTGGAGTAGCTGCCATTACGAATCCTATGCTTTCTACGCTTACGTTCCGTTCCAGAAGGTAAAGTGGCAGTAATGTTGCTGAGGCTGCAATAATGAACGAATAAAGGAAATTTATTTCCATTATGTTCCTGAACGCGTTTTTCATATTTTTCATTCCCACTGGCAATTGCTGACGGTTTGGTTATTCAACTCGGACTTATCTTTATAAACCAGTACCTAGTAATTATTGATTACTACAAGTTTAGTTATTTATTTAACTTATTAAAAGGTGTGTCACGCGTGGTAGTCTGCATAATCGCAATGTTTGTTTTCGGTTTTCTTGCCATATTCAGCGCAAAATATCGGCCTCTTGCAAAAGATGCGTTCAGCTGTGTTTGGTTGAAATTAACGTTCCGGCCATGCGACATTAAATTGGACGAAAGGATAAAAGCCGGTGTTGTCGGGAAGCTTATGGATAAGTCTCCCGGAACTGCGAAATTCGTCAACAAGCATTTCGAAGCAATTTCATTTGTGTTCACTATTTTGTTATTTGCCAGCTTGGCTTATTCGCTTTACAGCCTCTACAATTTCTTTGTGTTCGGGAGCTGCGACCCTTCAGATCCAAGCAGCTGCATATTGACCGTTCTAACCAACGGCACGACTACAAATACTACGGTGTGCACTATAACTGCTGATTTCGCAGAATTTTACGGTGCGGAATGCCCGCATTGCATAAAAATGGAGCCCACCATTGCAAAAGTGGAAAGCGAAACTGGTATTAAATTCGAGAAGCTTGAAATCTGGCATAACGAATCAAATTCAGCACTAATGAAAATCCACGAGCCGGAAATACTTAGGGATTGCGGGATAAATGGCTTCCCAACTCCGACATTCATCAGCATAAAGAACCGGGTTGCGTTGTGCGGCGAAGTAAGCGAAGAGCAATTAAAGGCATTCGTGCTCAAAAACAAATGATTGAAATGGACGGAAAAGACATAAAAAAAGATTTCCCGATTTTTTCAAAAAGGCCAGAGTTAACCTATTTTGACAATGCATGCACTACGCTAAAACCCAAGCAAGTAATTGATGCCGTCGTTAGTTACTATTCCGATTATTCTGCATGTTCCGGGCGTTCCGGCCATAAGATGGCAAAGGAAGTTGATTTGAAATTCGAGGAAAGTCGGGCGAAAGTTGCAAAATTTGTAGGTGCGAATGCTGACGAATTGGTTTGGACAAAGAATACTACTGAAGGCATAAATATTGTTGCCAATTCTTTTGATTTTTCAAAAAGGAAAAAAGTCGTAATGACAAACCTTGAGCACCATTCTGCCATTCTGCCATTCCAGAAATTAAGCGAGAGCGGGCGGGTAACGCTTGAATTCGTAAGTGCTGGTTCGGACGGAACGATTTCCGACGAGCAATGGAAGAAAGCAATAGACAGCGAGACTGCGCTCGTGGTCGTTCATCATTCAAACAATTCAATCGGAACCCGTTCAAACTTAAAAGAAATTGTCAAGCTTGCTCATGAAAAAGGGGCATTGGCTCTTGTTGACGGGGCGCAAGGTGTTCCCCATTGCGAAGTGAACTTTAAGCGGGAGAATTATGATTTTCTTGCTTTTTCTGCGCACAAAATGCTCGGTCCGACAGGAATTGGCGGATTAGTTGTCAAAAAAGATTTGCTCCAGAAAATGCCACCGTTCATAGTTGGAGGCGGAACAATTCAAGACGTAAAACTAGACTATACGGAATACTTGAAAACAAACCATAAGTTCGAGCCTGGGATACAGCATTATTCTGGCGCAATCGGGTTTGGCGCTGCAGTTGATTATCTCTCAAAATTAGGGATGAAAAATGTCGAAGCGTATGAGCATAAGCTGGCAGACAAAATGAACGAAACGCTCAACTCTGTTCCAGGCGTTGAAATCTACGGCCCGGAATTCTCAGACAAGCACGGTGCATTGTTTTCATTCAACATAAAAGGAGCGAAGCCGCATGAAGTTGCGTTATTGCTTGACAAGCCAGGAATCGCAGTCCGTTCCGGAGTTTTCTGCGCCCAGCCGGCAATGGAGGCCATGGGGCAGAAAGACGGTGCAGTTCGTGCAAGCCTTTACATTTACAATACTGAACAGGAAATCGAATTCTTTGGGGAAAAATTAGGGAAAATTGCGCAGCTATATAGATAAAAATACTTCTGTTCCAATTATAGTTTATGACTGGAAGTAATAATTTCAAATCTGATTCTTGTTGTTAGCCAGTCCGTACTTTAGAATTTAGAAAATATTTATTTGGGAAATGTTAGCTAAATCTATCATTAGTCCAACTATGTTAAGAGGTGAATATAATGAAAAACAGGGATTTACTTTGCATCAACTATTTTGGAAATTATAGGGAATACGCCCATGGTTAGCGTAAGGAATTGGGAAAATAAGAAAGTTGAGATATTCGCAAAATTGGAAGGCTTCAATCCCGGCGGAAGCATAAAGGACAGGATTGGAAAAGCAATGCTTGAAGAAGCCGAACGGAATGGCGATTTGGCTCGGGATAAAATAATCCTTGAAGCGAGTTCTGGGAATACTGGGATTGCCCTTGCAATGATTGGCGCCGTAAAGGGCTATCGCGTAACCATTGTAATCCCGGAAAATGCAAGCATCGAACGGCTGCAAATCCTTAAGGCATATGGGGCGGAGGTTATTTTTACGGACAAATCGTTTGGAGTTGATGGTTCGATAACCAAAGTAAAGGAACTGCTCCGCGCTAATCCTGAAAAATATTTTTCCCCGGACCAATATTCGAATGTCCATAACCCGCGTTCCCATTACGAAACTACGGCTCGCGAGCTAATTTGGCAAATGGGCGGAAAGTTCGATTATTTTGTTGCCGGGGTCGGGACTGGCGGAACAGTAACTGGAATCGGGCGAGCGCTTAAAGAAATGGTGCCGGGAGTTAGGGTAATTGCCGTTCAACCTCAGAGAAATCACAAAGTGCAGGGATTGAAGAATTTGGAAGAATCCATTGTTCCGAAAGTCTATTCCAGCAATTATGTTGACGAAACTATTATTGTTAACAACGAGGATGCATTTTCATCTGCTCGCAGGCTTGCTTCAGAGCAGGGCTTGCTGGTTGGCATGAGCTCCGGGGCTGCGATGTACGGGGCGCTGCAGGTTTCAAAACGGATGAATGGCGGGCGGATTGCGGCAATATTCCCCGACCGTGGCGACCGTTATCTAAGCACAGGCTTGTTTGGGGTGTAAAATGCACGAATAAAAACCTTATCTCTCACATTTTAATTATTACCTTGCTCCCGTAGTCTAGCCCGGTCAATAGAATTAACCGACAGGACATCAGACTCTCACTCTGGGGACCCGGGTTCGAATGGCGTTCGGTGTGGCCTTCGTCCACATCTCGCAACCATCTCTGGTTGCGATCGATATGTAAATTTCGAGACCTCGAATTTCCCGGCGGGAGCATGAAATTTTTTCAGCAGAAAAAATTGCAGTCTTGGTCAGCAGACCAAGCTCCTGCCTCGTTTTGTCTGATGACAAAATCTGTCGCAGTCCCTGACTGCTCCATCCCGGCGGGAGCAATGATTTTTTATTTATCAGTATCGACCTGCGTTTTATTTTATGTGTTAACTGATGTATTTTAATATATTATTAACCATAATATTGACAGATATTTATGAGTTCACTCGCAACCACAAGATTAAGGGATGGCAGGGCAATCCGAGCCTTAGCTGATGGGGACAAAAAAATATTCAACCAGGCAGAAGCATTTGGTTTGCAACGGCTTTTGCTTCCTTCGGAAACCATCCTGACTGTAAATGATCATAATCAATCCATACGAGCCAGAATTCA
>JBAYGV010000016.1:0-10310 GCA_041666445.1 Candidatus Micrarchaeia archaeon
CCCTGCCAGCATTGCCGCAACCTTTATCTTATCCGCGATATTTGAATTTTCGTATTGCGCACTTAGTTGTCCTATTGTTTTGCAATTTTTGATATTTTGATAAAGCGCATACTCAAATCTTTCTGCTTCCGACCGTGATTTTAGCATATACTCTTCCAGGTTTCCTAGGTTTTCAAAATCTCCCGCCGTAACATCAAGCAGTATATCGACAAAATCATCTATTTTCATCGCTTTTTTATTATTGTTTATTATGGAATCGGGGTATTCGCTGCTGTTGATGTACCCTTTCGGATAGCCAAATAATTCTTCTATGCATTCTGTTTTTGCCATCTTTCCTTCTTTATAATCTGCTATTATCTGACTCGCATTCGTGCTTACCGTATTGTATGGTAGATGGTATTCATCTGCCATGACTCTCATTTTTCGATAAATATCTATCGCCATATCTTCCTTTCCTTTAGCCATTAAATTTTCGTAATCTTCTAGCAACCTTAGGAACTTATGCGTTTGGGTTTTCGAATCACGGATATTCATTTCGTTTTTTGCAATTTCCTGCGTTGCCGAAGCTCGTCCAGTTCCAATTGGCACTGACAATCCAATGCTTCCCATATTTTCACTTCCCAGCATTTGCGATGTTCGAGTGTAGGACGCGGTCAATTCCGGCCCAAGCGGGATAAACGGCAATTTGAATGCGAGCCTTGCTGTTTTTTCGAATTTGCTTGCTTCAAATTCTGCGCGGATTCCAAGGTGGCCTTCTTTCTCAAACATCAACCCGGCAGTTATGGAAGCAGGAAATAATCTTAGGTCGGATACATTCTGCTTTATCGGGCTGGGTTCTGAAATTGAGAATCTTCCGATTACATAGGCAGTCATTGGGTTGTAATGCCCGGAAACACCAAATCCGGTTGAACTTATGAGCTGGTCAACGTCTTGGGCAATTGCCATCTTTGTTGACCAATCCGCTCCGACCCGGAAATAATAATTTCTCCCTCTCGCCACGTCGACATCCGTTTCCATTTCCAATGCGTGAAACTGCTGCTTTGCCGTTCCTTCTGTTTTTGGCAAGTGCGCAAAAGCATAGCTCCCATGGATATTCCATCTGTTTGAAAAAAAATCCATGTCAATTTCCAGGCTAGTCAATAGGTATGGCTGGGGGTCAAAATAATCGAACGCTATGGCTCCTCCGCCCAATCCGATTCCAACCGGTCCAACATTTAATTTCGGCTCCAGCCTTGCTATCCTTCCGGCCGAATTTCCATTGTAGTCAAAATCTACTCCCCAATCAAAAATTCCTTTTTTTACCGGGGTTGCAGCTAGGGTTGTTGGCGTCCCTGGCGATTCAACATTTTTGGAAGCCGTTACTCCTGCCTGTTTTTCTGGTTTACTCTCCATTCCGCCTGCAATTTCAAAAGCCCGCAATATCCGTGGTTTTACCTTTTCCGGAATCTCTTGCATATGGTCTGCAAGTGTCGAATACAAATAGGCAAGAGTAAGTACGGCAACTGCATAATCAATATGTGTTGCACTCCCATTTCCCACCCTAGTTAGGGAAAGAGCGCACTGCGCATTTGTTTTAGTAACCTCGTCAGCATAATTCTTCAAAAATGGGATATTCTTGTCCTGCCCTGCAATGAAAAATTTCTTGCTTAGGATTGCAACTTGTCTCGGAATAAACAATTTTCCTTCCGAAAGAGAATTTAATTTTTCCCTAAATTTTTCTCTCTGGCCCATAATGCTTATTTCAGGATTTTCGCTTTGGGTTGCAAAGGCTTCTGCCACCTGCGTTCACCCAATTTAGATATGGTGATTTTCCTTTAGCCATCTTGCCTGGATTGGGTTATACCTCCATACGACATCCGCTTTCTTGTCGCCTTCAATATCATAGGGTTCAACAAGAACGACGTCCCCCTCCTTTACCCAGACTTTATTTTTCATCCTTCCAGGAATCCTACACATCCTGTCCTTTCCGTCCTTGCAGGTTACGCGCATCCTGCTGCCGCCCATAAGCCCGATGACTATGCCCAATACTTCCTTGTCGCGCGGAAGCCTTACTCTTATAAATGGTTGTGGTTCTTCCATTAAAATTTCACCTTATTGAGTTCTTTGCCCCGCAAACTTCGCATACGAGCTGCTTGAACCCATGGCCGATATCAACTATGTTTGTATCTGGCTTTTTGCATTCCCTGCAAACAACATATTTTAGCGTGAATTCCTCAAGCTTCCTGTTTACCATGTCCGGAATCAATTTCCTGTGTATTACGACTCTTTCTCCTTCCCTGGTTATCGGGACTGCCAGTTCCTTTGATAAGAATTTCATTAAAAGGTCAGAATTCCTGCGCAGTTTGTCTGCCACACCCTGGAAATTCCTTACCATGGTTTTATTTCCTTCAGTATACATGTCGAATTTTGGAATTTCAAAACGTTCGGTGCCGACTACCCGTTCCGGAAGGTTCTTGTAAGCGTTATCTAGAAGCTTTTCGTATTCATCCATATTTATACCTTGGTTTAGAAGCATTTAAAACAATATGACTGCTGCCAGAATGCGCGCACTACGCATCCGGAAGCGATTTAAGCAGGTTAATCGTGTTCACCATTATCAATGCCCGTTCCGGCTTTCTTTCGTGTGACTTTTCAAAAAGCTCTTGCAGGAACTCTATCGTCTTCTTCCTATTCAGCATGAAGCATTTCTGTAATATCCGTAAGCCTATGTTGCCTTCGTCATTTTTTATTGCCACTTCAAATACTTTGAATAACTTATCTAGATTTTCTTCCTTGTCCGTTATCTCGTTTAATGTCTTTTCGCCCTGCGCGCGGTCTCCTTCTGCGAATTCAGCTATGCTTTCACAGACTTGGAAAATTCTATCCTTTGTAATGTTGAAAAGTTTGATAAAGCTTTTTTTAGCTAAAGAATACTTGCCTTGGGCTTCCAGTGCGCTAGAGTAAAAAAACAATAGGTCTATGTCTTTCGGGTACAGGGAGAGCTCCCTTTTACAGAACTCTTCAAGCTCTTGGTATTTTTTTCCTGCGAACATCTCATTCATTTTTTCTGCATACATGCCACTGTTTCTTATTTGCACTTAAAAAAACAATCGTTTTAAAGTCTAACTTAGGATATTCAGTTGGTATTCATAATGAGATTAAGGACTGCGGTTGCAATTACTGTTGCCGCGACTGCGGTTGCAATTTTTTCAACATTTAAATTGGATTCGTGTTCACGGGTTGGTGGTCATATGGCATTTTTTGGTTCGGTCAGTGCTGAAAGGGAAGCGGCGATTTCAAAATCCGAAGTGTTGGCATCCATAAATGCTGGCGTTTTTGAGTCTGCCGAGAAAAAAGTTTTCCAGTTCATACGTGGAAGCGCAGCTATGGAGGACAAGAAGGAGGTTGTTCTGGAATTTTGCAAGAAATTCGGAATGTCTGCTCTGGATGTTTTCAAATCTGCGTTTTCTAAAGAATTTGGGGGCGATTTTGCCACCCCAGGGTGGAAAGACGTGCCGCAGCAAAAGCTCGACATTATTAAGTCGTTTATGTGCGCTTTCGATTATTTTGGGTTGGATGGGTTTAAAGCGGCGGTCGATGCGACTGTTGCCAGAACTAACTCTGTTTTACCAAAAGCAATCATAGCTCAAAGCAATGCCGGATCCTTTCCCTTTTCCTGTATAATCCTACAAGGTCTTTCGGATGCCATGGTTGAGCGCCACCCAGAAGATAAGTCTGCAATGCTTCAATATGCAGAAGCAAAGGTTAGGGATAGTTCGGTGCCTTTTAATCTAAGGGTCGGGCTCTTGCTTGCAGTAGAAGCTGTTGACCCGATGGGTTTGGAACACATACGGCAGGATTTGGAAATTGACTCAAAACTCCAAGAACTTGCCACCAGGATGCTCTTCAAAAAAATGTCTCCTAAGAAAAAGTGATGTTATGTCTGTTATGATGATGGCACCAAAAACCCAGGAGGATGCAGTTAATCTAGCAGTGAATATCAAAGCCGCGGCTACTCAGGGAATGTCCATACTTGGAATGAGCACACAGCAAGCGCAGGAACTTTACCAGAAATATGCCCCGCAAATAGATGCGCTAATATCCATGGCTCCGGATCAGAGGTCACAAAACGTGGTTATCCGTAATTCTTCGGATGTTGCTCGCGAAGCAATGCCTGGCACTGGAAGCGAAGTACTTCTGCGAGCAGGTGGGGCAACTATGGTCGGAATGAGTGCAATCACTGCTGGCACTGCCGATATTGCAAGAGCAATAATTGGGAGCGATAATCCTGGTGTTTTGGCGGAGGTTAAGGACGCAACTAAACTAATAGGTGAAACTTTGCGTGATAATCATGACCTGAAAACTAATTTTGAAACCTCGCTTGCACAATACGCTGCTGCGCGTTTGGATTTGGCAAGTACTCAGGTTTCACTTGTTACTGCCATATTGAACGATGATTCGAAATCGGTTGCAATGTCCTCGGGCATACTTTTAGACAAGGCCAAGCTGCTTCAGGAAAAAGCAAATGCTGTTGGCGATAGCATAGCCCGGGTTAATCATCATTCCCAGCAGGTAGATAATGCGGTTGGAGTAGTTAAGGATTATCTTAAAGATTCTGGATTGGCGATTGTAACTTCGGCTGCGTTGGCTGGGGTAGTTTCTGTAGTTGGGAAAGGTATACACGGCGCTGTAGCATTGGATAATATTGCACTTGCTACTGGTGGGGCGAAAGCTTCCTTTAATGTTGCAAAGGTTGGTGCGGTCATACACACTGGAACAGATATTGCGGCTAATTCATATGATATTTACCATGGCGTGCACACTATTGAAATTTTCCAAGAAAAACTTGATTCCAAATTGGAAGAAAAGAACGACAGGCCATCCTTCTAACCTGTCGGTTCCTTCTTGCTAGCTGTTCATATACTTCTTCCGCATACATGGCGCTATTTCATATCTTCTCTTAAAAAATCCATCGTTCTAAATTTTATAAGAGGAACTTATTAGGCGTGATGATGACAATAGGTCGTTTAATATCCCAAAGCTGGCCCATAACTAAATTGATGGGTGCGAATTTAGTTTTTGGAGTTACGTTCCTTCCTGCCAGCTGTTCATGTATTTCTTCTGCTCTTCCGTAAGCTTGTCGCATTTTATCCCCATTGCTTCAAGCTGCAGTCCGGATATCAGGTCGTCTATCTCTTCAGGAAGAGTTATTACTTCAGCTTTCATTTTTCCCTTATGCTTAACCAAGTATTCACAGGCAAGTGCCTGTCCGCAGAACGAAGTGCTCATAACTTCTGACGGATGGCCTTCAGCAGCTGCCAGGTTTACTAATCTCCCTTCGCCGCAAAGGTAAATGCGTTTCCCGCCAATAGTATATTCATCAAGGAATGGCCGCATTTTCCTGTGCTTTCCGTTTGTTTCAAGGAATTTTACGTTTATCTCGGCATCGAAATGCCCGGAGTTTGCAAGAACGGTGCCGTCCTTCATCAGCTTCATATGTTCCCCGTCAATTACATTCTTGTTTCCAGTAACAGTTACGAATATGTCCCCGATTTTTGCAGCTTCCTTTATTGGCATTACCCTGAATCCATCAAGCGTTGCCTGCAATGCGCGGAATGAATCAACTTCAGTAACAATTACGTTTGCACCCATTCCTTTTGCTTTCAGCGAAACTCCCTTTCCGCAGCTTCCGTAGCCGCATACTACAAATGTTTTTCCTGCAAACAATATGTTTGTTGCCCGCAATATTCCGTCAATGGTTGATTGCCCCGTCCCATAATAATTATCAAGAAGATGCTTTGTCTTATTGTCATTCACTGCTATTACCGGATATTTGAGCGCCTTGTCCCGTTCCATTGCCTTCAATCTTATTATGCCTGTCGTCGTTTCTTCACAGCCGCCGATAATGCTCGGAATTAAATCCGTCCTTTTTGTATGCACTTCGTTTACCAAGTCGCATCCATCGTCAATCGTAATATCCGGTTTTGCATCAAGAATTTTGTTCAAATAGCGGTAATAATCTTCCCGGTTTTCTCCCTTGTAGGCGTAAACTGCTACGCCTTCTTTTGCAAGCGCTGCTGCGACGTCATCTTGTGTTGAAAGCGGATTGCATCCGGTTATCGCGACCGTTGCCCCGCCAGCAACAAGCGTTCTTACCAACACCGCAGTTTCCTTGGTTACATGGAGCGCAAGGCCAATAGTCATTCCATTGAAAGGCTTTTCTTTTGCAAACCTATCCCGAATCCTAAGGAGGGCGGCCATCCGCATTTCGGCCAGCTCAATATTCAGCTTTCCCTGTTCAGCGAGCTTAATGTCTTTGACTTCAAATGTGTTTCCAGAATCCATAAAAATACCCTAATTTGTGTTTCGGCGAACAGTATTAAATATAATTGGGAGGTGGGCGGTAGGTTGTAACCTGTAGGTAGTGGCTATTGGGCTGTAGGTGGTAGGTTGTCGGTTGTTGCTATCTGCCACAAGCTACGTGCTACCTGCCATGGCCTACAAGCTATCCACTTCGTTTTCAGCAATCTTTATAAACCTGTATTGTCTTATATATTATTGATTTTGAATATATACAAAAAAATACCTATAGGTCCAATCATGCTCATAAAAGAAGGAAACGTCATAATGTGCCCGGTGGACGAGCTGGCCATGAGCCGGGTATTCATATTCATGCTATGGTTCATAGGCAAGGGCCACGTTCATGGATACGAAATAATAAAAACCCTAAAGGCAAATGGAATGAAAGGCGTGAGCCCGGCAAAAGTTTATACCCTTCTTTCCATGATGAAAGCCAAGGGACTGGTGTCGCTGGAAAATATCCCACACGGCAAGCGGATAAAAAAAGTTTATACTGTGACGGCCAAGGGGAGGGTTTTCCTGAAGAATGGGAAGAAGAACCTGTTCTCAGGGATTTTCAAAAAATTCGTGCTAGAGATGATAAAATGAATCCGCATCCGATTGCTCATTCAACTGCCAAATCTGCTTCAAAATGCGAGACAGACACGCTCCACCTTGAAAATGTTGACAAGGTTTACACTGTCGGGGGAGAAAAGTTCTATGCGCTTGACAGCTTGAATCTCTCAGTAAAAAAATGCGATTTCTCAAGCCTTCTCGGCCCAAGCGGCTCTGGCAAAAGCACATTGCTTCATATTATAGGGCTGCTTGACCGCCCGTCTGGCGGAAGGGTCATGATAGACGGGATAGACACCAGCAAAATGTCTCCAAATGAGCGAGCAAGGATACGCGGCAAAAAGGTCGGCTTTGTTTTCCAAAGCTTCAATCTTATCCCAAGCCTTACCTCTATAGAAAATGTGAAGTTGCCATTGGTAATCTCGGGAGTTGGCGAGCCTGAACGGACCGCAAAAGCAAAGAAAATACTTGCGCAATTGGGAATGGCAGACCGATTAAACCATTACCCGAACCAATTGAGCGGCGGCCAAAAGCAGAGGGTTGCAATCGCACGCGCTTTGGTCAACGACCCGGAAATAATACTTGCGGACGAACCAACAGGCAACCTTGATTCAAAATCTGGGAAAGAAGTCCTTGAAATACTAAAGAAATTGCATGAAGAGGGAAGGACAATTATAATTATTACTCATGACGAGAGTATAACTAAATTAACAAAGAAAACATTGAGGATAAGGGATGGGAAGCTGATTGAGGGCAATTAAATGCCATATACCCAGCCCCACAAGGTGTATGAAATGAAAAAATTATTTGTGCTTATGGCGTTTGCCATACTGTTTGGAAATTTGTTTGCAGTGCTTTCGTTGCCGTCCTATTCGGTAACCCCGAGTTCGGTAAGCCCTGGCGGGAGCGGAGTAATATCGCTTACGGTTAGCAACCCCGTTTCTACGACCGCAACAAATGAAAAAATTTATGGCGTTGCGCTTTCGCTTTATCCAGATTCTGCGATAACTACCAGCGAACGGGTTAGCATTGGGGATTTGGACAGCGGCGCATCTTCAGTTATCTCAATCCCATTCTACACCAAGCTCGATGCCAAGAGCGGGGTTTATGTAGTCGAAATCCGTGCCATAGGCTCTGGCGGCACCTACGTCCAGACAACAACGATACCGATTACCATTTCAAACGCGCCAATACTTTCGGTCTCATCCAATAAGGATGTGGTGAAAGATATTGAGCCGATTTCAGTTACCGTAGCCAATAATGGGGGAGTTGCGAAACGCGTAAGGTTGAGCATAAATTCTACTATTTTTGCTATTTCGGGTCAGAATGAAGTATATATGGATGAAATCATTGGTGATGCGGTTTTCAATATCACGTTGGATTCAAGAAGTGCCACGGAAGGTGCAAATGACGTTCCATTTGTGCTGAGGTACCAGGACGAGCTCGGAAACCAGATTACGGAAAATAAAAATGTGAGAATGACCGTTAAAAAAGAAAAGCTTGACCTTGGTTTCGCGCAGCAGAGCGAAGTAATTACCATGAAGGACAGCATACTTAAATTTTCAATTACCAATAGCGGCAAAGAAATTGATGACGTGAGGGTTTCCCCATCCACCGATTCCATAAGGCTTAAGGATGCCAGCGAATTCAAGCTTGGGGATCTGTTGCCCGGCCAAAGAATTGATGTTTCCCTTCCAGTTTTTGCGACTGCATCCCCCGGGATAAACTACATATCATTTGATGTAAAATATGTTGAACAAGGGGTCGAAAAAGAGCAGACATTGAGCATTCCGATTACGATAACTTCGGACGCGGATGTATCCGTTTATCTTGACGCCAAACCGAGCCCGTTGGCAATCGGTCAGGAGCATACTATCTCGGTGCTAGTTTCCAATCTTGGTTCCTATGAAATTTCGAGCGTTGATGTTGCAATCGCTTCCCCCGCTTTGACTTCGTTGGATATACAGGATAAGGCGTATATCGGCGGTCTGAACAAGGATGATTTCAGCACCGTGCAATTCAAAGTCAAGGTGAAAGACGTCAAGCCCGGGGACTACCCGATAAATGTAGTCGTAAATTACAGGGACAAGTCCGGTGAATGGAAGCAGAAAATTCTTCCGGTTGATGTTTCAATAAACGAGCCCGTAGTACAGGGAAACGGGACCGCACTCTATGTGATTGTCGCATTGTTCATCGTGCTGGTTCTTGTCTGGTACTTCAAATTCAGGGTCAAGAAGCAGGCTTCCAATTAATGGCGCCAAGTTTTGCGGGCGAGAATTGGCATTAATCGCCAATTCTGCCTTCTTTGCTTTGGCAAGGGGTGCACCTTAGGATGAATCTATTGGAAATGGCGGAATATTCCCTAAAAAATCTGCGGCATAAGGGAATCCGTTCTTGGCTGACAATACTTGGAATTGTTGTCGGCATAACTGCAGTAGTAGTGCTGGTTGGGCTTGCACAGGGGCTTAGGGACCAGGTGGGGTCACAGTTGCAGAGTTTCGGTCCAACTACAATTATTATTGCCCCCTATAGCATGGAAGGTAGCAGCAGCTCTTCGCTTATGGGTGGCGCAAGCTCTGCAAGCCTTAGGCCTTCTTCAGGAAAGCTGTATGACCAGGACGTGGAGCGCCTTAAAAAAATCGGGGATATCGAGACTATTACAAGAGTGATCATGGGAAGGACGGTTCTTGGATATAAGGGCAAGGAAATAACAGCATCTGTTTATGCCATAGACCCATCTGATTTCAAGGAAACCGTAACTTTTGAAATTGACAAGGGAAGGTTTTTGGATTCTGCAGATAGGCGCGTTGCCGTGCTTGGAAGCGATGTGGCAAACGACAGCTTTGAAACCAAAATTGACCTGAATTCCGTAATTACCATAGGGGGGCAGCCCTATCGCGTTGTTGGCGTAATGAAAAAATCCGGCAATTCATTTGCCCAAACTGACAGCGTTATTTTCATCCAATTTGATGAAGGCAGGGACATGTTTTCAAATACCCTGATTAAGAACGAGATAAGCGCAATTAGGATTATCGTAAGGGATGGCGCGTCAATGCCCGAGGTGTCCCAAGAAATAGAAGATATTCTCATCTCTTCGCATAAGGTTACTAAGGATACGAAAGATTTCACCGTAGTTTCCCCCGAATTCATAAACAACCAGGTTGACAGCATAATGGGGATGGTTACGGCATTCTTGGGCGGTATTGCCGGCATCTCACTTTTGATTGGGGGAATCGGGATATCAAATACCATGTTCATGAGCGTTCTTGAAAGAAGAAAGGAAATAGGAGTTTTGAAATCCCTTGGTTCAAGAGAAGAGGATATCTGGCGCCTTTTCCTAATAGAATCTTCGTTGATAGGACTTTTGGGCGGGATACTCGGAGTGGCGCTTGCATTTGTCCTTACCTTTTTGATCAATC
>JBAYGV010000017.1:0-10206 GCA_041666445.1 Candidatus Micrarchaeia archaeon
TATGAAGTCCTTGAGCATGTGCTTGTCGATTGCAAAGAAAAACGGGAACTGCTGAAGAAAATGAAAAGATAGCTGCTAAAGCAGGAATTGCAATTCAGAAATTCGACCTGATTATCACGTTGCTGTCAGTAACCGTACGAACCAAAGAAAATGGGATAGTAAACCTCTTTTCAAACATCGTCTGGAGAATCATCGTGCTGTCCGTCCCGTTCACGCCAACGACCTTCCCCATATACGCCCCATGCTCGTTTATGACTTCTTTCCCGTCCAGCTTCATCCTTAGCAGCAGGTCAACACGGATATCCTTTATCAGTATCGTGCTTATGTAGCCGGCAAGCATGGCAAACAATATGGCGATGATGAAATCCGAGAAGCTGACGTACGGCTCGCTGATATTCAAAACCCACCGGCTGCCAATATTCAGAACCAGCGTAAGCAGAATCGCTGCCACTGCATAAATCGAATAGGTAGTAATCATGAACTTGCGCTTTTCCATTATTGCATCCGCATATTTTCCAATGATTATGAAAAGGAATGAGAGCAAAAGCACGAATATCGTATTGTTGATGATGAGCGAAATCGCCTTTTCAGGCCTCATGCCCATGGAGTATGCCTGCACGCTTGCCTGGTAGCCAATTACGATGGCAACCATGAACAGAACCATCGCAGCAACATAGCCCATCCACCCAATGCGTTCGGTTGAAAATTTGAAATCCCTTGTAACGGAAGAGATATTTTCGTCAATACCGAATCCCTTGATTATGAGATAAAGGCCGACTATTATCCCGACAGGCTGCCATCCGACCCCGAGAAAGCTTGAAAGTGAAAGTAGAAGTATAAGCATTGCAGGAAGGCCTATTAGGAATTTTGCATAATAAGGGTCTTTCAGCTTTTCCAACAATACGAAATAGGTTTTTTCAAGTTCCTTTGCCTGCTTTATCAGGACGATTTGGGTGGAATCCACCTTGATTCTTGATTTCATTATTGGAAGTATTTCCTCGTCTGCTGCGCCATCCGAAACAAAAATGCACGAAGTAGCGTGGGTTTCCCTGAGTATTTTATCCAGTTGGTCGCTGATTTCCTTGTCTGCAGTGTAACCTAATTTCTTGTGGCCGGTTAAGGTGGCAAGTTCAACGTTATGGCCTTCCTTTTTCATTTTATCGTAGAGCTTTACCGCATAAAAAATAGTATTGGAATCCGGGTCCTGCGGGTCTGCCATTGCTAGTTTTATTGCGCCGTCGAGGTTCTTTTCCTTTCCGATAAGCGGGCCGCTGACCTTTCCCTTTTCGTATAGGTCGTTGTCCCGGTCGATGCACAGGATAAGCAATGGACGCTGCATGATTAGAGTAGGTTATTCAAGGATTAAAAAGGTTTAGTTGGGCTGGGAAGCGGCTAAACTGAAGAAAAATACCTTACCTTGTAATTTTGAACAAGCGAATAGTATTCGTACTTTTTTATGGAGTCCGGAAATTCACGCTCGAAGCCATCCATTATTTCCATGAAGTGCCTAAAATTTTTGACTTCCAAATCAAATTCAAAATCAGAAGTAACAACCGTAGTTTCGGTGTAAATGACGTTGGGGTGGGAAAGAACAGTACTGATAAATTTGGCCTTGTTTTCTGGCTTGCTGAACCATAGGTCAACCTTGTAATATTCGTAGCCAAGCGCACCGAGATCAAAAATCGTCCTGAATCCAAGTATGACCTTGTTCTTTATCAATTTCTTCAATCTGGAATTGCATGTTACGATAGAAGTCCCTGTTTTTTCCGCAAGAGCAGTCAACTGGATACGTGCATCCTTGGATAGCACATTAAGAAGTTTAAGGTCAAGCTCGTCCACATCCTCCTTAGTTACTTTTTGGAATACGGTAAAATCCATCTTATTTTCTTTTAAGTCGCTCAGATAATTACGAGTAAACTCCGTATACTTGGTCTTAATCGCAAGATGGGAATCCAAAATATATTGCCCGAATTTATCCTTGAAACCCTGCCAAAATAATTCGTATTCCCATGGATCGGTTACCCAGGTACTGAAACTGAAATCGTAATGCCCAGTTATCCTGTAAAATATGGAGATATTCTTGTGATTTTTCAGGTAGGTTATCATTTCTTCTTTTTTGCTATTGGGGGCGTCCGACAATTTAAAATAACACCTGAACGAAAGTAAACCAAGCTTGGAATAATCAATTACTGTATAGAATCCACGGATAATACCCAAATCAACTAACTTTTGCAGCCGATATTTCACAGTGTCCTTATTCGTCCTTAATCTTTTTGCCAAGGAGGAGTAAGCCTGCCGGCTATTCTGGTCAAGTTCGGCAAGCAATTTCCTATCAATCGAATCTAAATCATGCATATTTATCTTTTTTAAAGAAATATAATTAAAATCTTTCGTTTTTTCGCAATAATTAATAAAAAAGTTATATAAAGAATAAAAGTGGTAATAAAACAGGATTTGTCAAGTAAAAATGAAAATAATGGCTGAAACTATGATTGACCCTTATCTGAACAAAGCATGGAAAGACGCCTGCAGAATCCTTTTCGGGCAGGAAATAGGCGAACTTGCAGACTATAGCGATTGGCTTGCAGAAATGGTTGACGCGCCAATGGCAAAGAAATCGAGCATTTCTGGAAAGGAGGTTATCCATTCACGGGCGGAATATGCTGAAAAATCACGGTCGATAAGCCTGGATGAAATAGACATCACGAAGAAATTCGAGCCGCTAAATATTAACGAAATAAAGGATATTGACAGCATTGTTGAAGCTATTTCTGACCGGATTCTTTATACTGGAAACATTGTTCTTGGCAATTCCAAGGAAATACAAAAAAGCTCGAACATAAATGATAGTTTTTACGTGGATAATACAACGCTTTCAGGCAATTCAAAATACATGGCATTTTGCACCCTTGCAAGGATGGACACCTATGGCTTTGGGGGCAATGCTTTCAGCCAGTGCGATTTTTGCATTAAATGCCATGAGCTTACGCGCGTTAAAAGGTCGTTTGAGCTGTGGATGAGCCAGGACTGCTCGGATTGCTATTACTCGCATGGACTGAAAAACAGCACGAACTGCTTTTTTTCCTTTAACCTGGACAACGCTAGATATACTATAGGAAATCTGGTGCTGCTGCCGGACAAATATAAAGAGCTGAAAACCAAGCTGGTTTCTGAGATGATGGAGGAACTAAAGAGCAAGAAAAGATTGCCATCGCTTCCGGAAATAGTAAATGAATGCACGAATGGGACATTGCTACCAGAAAATAAAACAAACGCTTCTGTCGCACGCGCAACGGACAACGTAAAAATAAATGAGGAATTTGCAAAGACTTTCGAAATAATATTCAAGAAGAAACCGACAAGACAAATAGATGAATACGCATCTTGGCTATCCAGGCATGTACGCGGATTTGAAAGGTGCAAGTCAGCAGCAAGCGGAAAGGAAGTGTTCCTTGCAAAATACGGAAATTACTGCGACTTGCCGAAAAATAGGCTTTTGACTCTTGATGAAGCGAAGGGAATCGGCCAAACGTTGAAACTTACCGCTGACGAAGTAAGTGACATCAGCTTCAAGAACGCCAGCAAAAAGATTGGGAAGATTGCATTTTTCAATACAGACATACAAGACGGGCAAAATGCGAACAACCTTGAATGTACTATAATGATAGACGCGTTCAATTGCTACCGCTCGGTGTGCAGTGTATATTCCAAATTCTGTGCCTATTCCTTCTGGCCGCGAAGTTCCCAGCACATATTCGGCGGGGATACGGTTTTTGATTCCGGATTCTGCATCAACAGCTATAACTCGGTGAACCTGCAGAGATGCGTGGAGATGGATGGCTGCAACACCTGCTCTGATTCCTATTTCTGCCATAACTGCGAAAATCTGACTAATTCGATGTTCTGCTTCAATACGAAAAATAAGAGATATGCAATTGGAAATGCGGAATTGGGAATGGATGGCTATGCAAAAATAAAGAGCGGGATAATGGAACAGCTATGCCAAGAGCTGGAAAAGAGCGGGACTACAAAATATGACATTTTCGGGCTTGGGAGATAAGGACGGAATTTAAAAGCATAAACGAGAAATAGAAAATATGAACGGCACGATTCATTTCATAATAACCGGCGGGACTATTGATTCGAGTTTTAATCCTACTACTGACAAGGTTGAAGTAAGCCAAAAAACAAGCCTTCCGGAGTATATTGAAAAGCTAAAGCTCTACAACAAAAGCGAATTCACAGTTGTAACAATGAAGGACAGCCGCGAACTTAACCACAAAGACAGGAGAAGCATATTGGATACAGTGAAAAAATCCCCGCACAAAATGATTATCATAACTCACGGAACGTACACCATGCCAGATACCGGACAATATCTCAAAGAGCAATTAACCGAAAATAACAAAACAATAGTCCTTGTCGGGTCAATGGTTCCATTAACCGGATTTTCATTATCTGATGCGCCATTCAACTTGGGTTATGCCGTATCTAATGTCCAAATATTGAAAGCAGGAGTTTATCTTTGCATGAATGGAAAGGTATTCGACCCGGATAAGGTTGACAAGAATAGGATGGAAGGAAGGTTCGAAGAAGTAAAATAACAGGCAGCCATTACTTGACTAATTTTTCCAAGCTCTTCCTGACTTTCTTCTCCGGCTTTTCACTCGTATAGCCAATAGGAATTACGGCAATCGGAACTTCGTATTCTCCAGCATTTGCAATCCTCATCACTTCCATTGTTTCAAACGTCCCGACAAAAACAGAAGCAAGTCCGAGTTCACTAACTGCAAGCTGGGCATAGGACGCTGCGATAGTTGCGTCTTGAACTGCGAAAATCCGCATTCCCCTGTCGCCATATTTTTTTCCAGAAGCTTTCAAGTCCGCAAGGAAAATAAGCGAAACCGGCGCATCTGCAACATAATCTTGCTCATTGCAGGCGTATGCCAATTCTTCCCTGTTTCTCTTGTCCGAAACGATTACTATTTTGTAAGCCTGAAGATTCCCGGCGGATGGTGCAAATGAAGCTGCCAATAAAATCTTGTCAAGCTTTTCCTTTTCCACTTCTTTCGGAAGATAGGAACGGGCGGAGAATCGGTTTTTAATTAGTTCGAAAAATCCCATAGAAACACCTGAACAAATTAGAAAGTCAAAGAATTTAAATCCGGCTCTGCAAAAAACCAATTTCCCTATAAATCAAAACGGCAGAACCCAGGATTACCGAGCTCTGCCGTTTAGTTGTAAGTGTCAACAGCAGCATATTTTCCCACCCGTAGGGTAGTACACATATTGCCGTGAAGAGGCTTAGCTTCCGTGTTCGAAATGGGAACGGGCGTTACCCTCAACCTATGACCGTTGACAAGTATAATGTGGGGGTATCTGTTTATAACTCTTACGGCAGCCAAATTAGTCTATGATACCGCATTGGACAGAACAGCTTGCACGCCGTGCAATTGAAGAAAAAACAGAACCCTATGTAATAAGCGCGGGGATTACTACTTCAGGGCCTGCTCATTTAGGAACGCTATGCGAATTCCTTTTCCCGGGAACAATAAGAAAGGAGATAATAAAATTAAGCGGAAAACAATGCAAATTCTATTTCTTTGCGGATATTTACGATGCGTTTGATTCTGTTCCGGTTTCAATGCAGCAATATGAAGCGCAATTAAACCCATATTTGGGAAAGCCGTTGTGCGATGTTCCGGACCCAACAGGAAAAACCAAAAGCTTCGGGGATTATTTCTTGGATGAAGTCCGGGGATTAATGAAAAAATTCGGAATTGAAGCGGAAATAGTACGGATAAACGAATGGTATGCTGACGGAAGGATAGACAAATACATCAAATACTTCTTGGAAAACGAAGCGCAAGCAAGAGAAATAATGGAACGGACTTCGGGCAAGCAGCAATCAAAGGACTGGAGCGCAATAATGCCTGTTTGCGCAAACTGCGGGAAGATTGCAACAACGCGCGTGCTCAGCCATGACGGGGAAAATTATGAGTATATCTGCGACCGGGACGTGAAATACACCAAAGGCTGCGGCTACAAGGGAAAAAACAGCATTTACGATCACAAATGTAAATTAGTATGGAGAATGCATTGGCCAATGTGGCATGATTTGGCAGGGACAACGCTCGAAGGCGCAGGGGTCGACCATTTCACAAAAGGAGGGAGCCACGATACGCTGGAAGCGGTTTTTAAGGAGATGTTCAAGAAGCCCGTTCCAATCGGTTACAAATACGGGTTCATACTTTTCGAAGGAAAAAAATACTCGAAATCAAAAGGAATAGGAATGGGAGTAAGCGACATGATAACCTTGCTTCCGGTGGAATTGATAAAATATATTTTGCTGAAGCCGGATTTGCAGGAGAATATTGACATTAACCCTACGAGCGAGAATTTATTGAAGGCTATTGAAGATTTCCAAGGTGCTGCAGTTATTGCGGCTGACGGGAAGAATCCGGATGAATTGCCAAGGCAAGACCAGAAAAGATTGCAGGCATATTTGATTTCTACTGATAAACGAAACTGGAAAGCGCAATTTTTGGACGTTTTGCTTTACTATCAGGTTTACGGGGACTGGAACGAAGTAGGAAGAATGACTGGGGATCCGAGCGGGGTTGAGTATCTCAAGCCGTTCGTCCTTGAATGGATTGCCCGGGAGTTTATTCCTGAAGATTACAGGTTCAAATACCAGCCAAAGAAAGCAGATGGTTCTGTCCGTGGCATGTTTGAATCCCTTGATGCAAAATTGGATGCGCTTGGGATCCATAATGCTGTTTTTGAGTATGCGAAAGCCAATGGAGTTGAACCGAAAGAAATGTTCAAAATGATTTACTCTACTTTGATTGGGAAGGAGAAAGGCCCGAGGATTGGGAAACTGGTTTTCGCATTGGGAGTGGAAAGGGTAAAGAAGGATGTGCTGTAAAAAATTAGAGTTTCTTTAGTTTACCTTTAGAAAAATAGTAAATGTCTTCCCACTTATATCCAAATTCCCCATGTTTTTTCTTAATATGAGGTTCGAATGTAAATAAATCTACCTCGTTGAGTCGCTTGTTGCATCCGGCCTCCAAATATGATCGATCCTCTTTTTGTTTTTCAATGCTATGGCCAAGGTTTTTCTTAAAATCCAGATTAACATAGCCAAAATCAGTTATCAAATCATTCATTATAACATACAATTCTCCAAAAGTCGTATGTGGCTTGGCAATTTTGGTTAATTTATCGTGAAGGGCTAATTCTATGCTTACTCCTTCAAACAATTCGGAAGTTTTTTTAGTTGAACTCCCAGATGGTTTTGAGATGACCTTGCCATTTTCGATAATAAATGACCTAGCGAAATCCCCCCAAAATAATCCCAATTCAGGGCTTAGATCTACAGTAACGAGGTCGTTTTCCTTCACCTTGGTCTTTGTTGTTTTGTATATTTTCCCAGAAACAGACTCAATAGTTCTTTTGCCAACTAAAACAAGCGCAGCTACATCATAATACCAAAATGATTGAACCCCCTGGCTATACATAAATTCTTTTACGGCACTAGCAATATCTGATTCGGAAACACCTTCACAAATGTATGAACTAAGATATCGAACCGTATCTTTTGCAATTTGTTGGACTTTCTTGTATTTGATTAATTTTGCCTGGTTATTCATGCCAACCCCTTAGCTCCAAGTGCTAACTGACCAATGGCAGCTACAAATTCTCTTGAATCGCTCAGGACTTTTGAAGCTTCTTGAGAGGTTATCTCGCCTAAGCCGTAGGATGCCTTAATCCTTTCCGTTTTGGCATATTCCAATGAATCTGCGTACTTCTTATTCAAGGTTTTCGCCTTCTTTACATAATCCAAATATTCCTTGCTAACTTTCTGCTCTTTTACATAAAACATTTCAAAGGCGGAGATAGCGCATTCGTGGGACCTTGCTTCCAATCCTATCAACCAAAGGCTGGCCATAGTCGCATGATACATTGCGTAATAGCCGCAGGTTATTGCCCAGTCAAAGAACTTATTATCGTTCATGAGTTTTACGGCGGCCAGGTTGCGTTCTGCCTTTTCGAGATGGTCCTCAGCTATGCTGATATCCGGCTTCTTTTTTATCAATCTTGGCGGAAAGCCGCCAAATCCCTGAAAGCATTTATTCAATTTATCCATGCGGGTCACCTTCTTTCAAAACAAAATTCCAGAAATTCTCTTCTCCAAAAAAGACTATGCGTTCATCCCAAATGTTCTTGTAAATTGGTTCTTTTAGCCATTTTCCTTTTAACTCGGAAAGCATTACTGGATGAAAAGAAAATTCTTTTCCAGTTATATTTGCCCTTTCCTTTATGATTTCTCTTATGCTAGATTCTACCTTCCCATTTCGAAGTAATACGAAAAGAACATCGATATCGCTGCTCTCGGTTGCATGGCCACGCGCAACGGAACCAAATAAAATAACAAAATACACTGCAGGTCTGAATTCTTTTATGACACGCGAAACCAAATCATAAATTATAAATCCATCCTTATTTTTTTTGACGAATTTCATTCTTTTTTCCATTTCAGCCACTGAAAGGGCTTTTTGGACAACATCGCTTTGTTTATTAAGCCGATAAAACATCTGCGCCCCTTTTTTTTCTCTGAAAAGCACTTTAGAATCGACAAGTTTGCCAAGATAAGCAATGGCTCTTTCATGGTTGGTTTCAGTTAGCCTTTCAATCTGCCTGCCGTAGAGTTCATTTGATGGATTGCGCAAAAACGCATTCAGCAATTTGAATTCTGAGTTTAGCATAACTTAATATCGCGCATAAATATTTATAAAGGTTGGTAAACCAACCACTTGGCTGGAAAATCAACCATATGATTGGAATTAAAGTATATGGAAAGCGTTTTGCGAAGTTGCCAATTGTTTTAAATCCAAGCCGTGAAATCCATCCATGGACAAATATGTTTGCGATACTAGTGTAATTGTAGATGGCAGGGTAATCCAGCTCATTCAGGAAGGGAAGCTCAAAGGCACGATTTACATCTCCACGGCAACGGTTGCTGAATTGGAGCATCAGGCGAATACGGGACGGGAAACCGGGTTCACCGGATTGGATATCCTGAAAAGACTGCGGGGAATCGCCGTTGAAAAAGAAATTGAACTTATCATTGAAGGCGCAAGGCCAACCCCTAGCCAAATAATAAACGCCAAATCAACCGGGGAAATTGATGCAATGATTCGCGGAATGGCTCGCGAACTCGGGGCGATTTTAGTAACCGGCGATAAGGTACAACATGCGGCAGCGGATGCAGAAGGAGTCGAATCAATTTATCTGCGGGCAAGGGAAGAAGTCGGAGAGCTTTCATTCAAGAAATATTTCACTCCAGAAACAATGTCTGTTCACATAAAAGAAAACTGCGAGGTTGTAGCAAAGATTGGAAGGCCTGGCGAAGTGCAAGTAGTTGGGTTGAAAGAAAAGCCAACTCTGGACGAAATACGGAAAATGAGCGAGGAAATAATCGAGGCAGTAAAGCGAAACCGGGCGTATTATTTTGAAATGGACAAGGACGGGGTAAGCGTAATCCAGATGGCAGACTACCGGATTGTGATTGCCAAGCCGCCATTTTCCGATGGGTTCGAAATAACGCTGGTCCACCCGATAAAGAAGATGAATATCAAGGACTACGAAATGAGCGAAAAGCTCTGGAGCAGGATTGACCAGCACGCGGAAGGAATAATAATATGCGGGCCTCCGGGAAGCGGAAAATCAACCTTTGCAGCAGCGCTTGCTGAATATTACTATTCCAAAAATAAAATAGTCAAAACAATGGAAAGCCCGCGTGACTTGCGCGTCCAAGATGCGATAACCCAATATGCGCCATTGGAAGGGAGCTTTGAGAATACGAAGGAAATATTGCTTCTTGTAAGGCCGGATTACACATTCTATGATGAAATGAGAAAAATTGTTGACTTCCAGGTTTACGCGGATATGAGAATGGCCGGGATTGGATTAGTAGGCGTGGTCCATGGAAGAAAGGCAATTGATGCAGTCCAGCGATTCATCAATAAAGTGGATTTGGGAATGATTCCGCAAATAGTCGATACGGTTATCCTTATTGACAAGGGGCAGCCATCCCAGATTTACGAGCTTACGCACCTTGTAAAGGTTCCGAGCGGGATGAGAGAAGCGGATTTGGCAAGACCGGTTATTGAAGTGAAAAACTTTGAAACTGAGGAAATAGAA
>JBAYGV010000018.1:0-9455 GCA_041666445.1 Candidatus Micrarchaeia archaeon
CGCGACCGAGATTTGCAAGAAGCTGTTGATGTTTATTTTGGGGCTGCGAAAAAAATGGAACACACAGTAGCCCCGCTTTCCGGAGGAACTCCACGAAAGGGTGAGGCTAGTGAACTAATAGATGAACCCGAGTTTACCTGGCCTAGCATGGTTCCGAACAGCCCAAATCCAATTAATTTCGTATTTCCATAAAAAATCGTTAAGTGAAGCATATGATACGCAAATCAAATCATCGCGCTGCGATAGTTGGAGCTGCAATAATAATAGCGGCGATGGTAATAACTGCGTCAAACGAACGCACCAGAGACGCAGAAAAACAGCTGCAAATGAGAGCTAGGGCTTTGCAAGTTGAAACGATAAGAAGGCTGCCGCCAAATGAACAACGACAATTAGATAGAGACGATTTTCGGGATTTGGCTGACCAATTTTTCCACAAGGATAGAACCCCACCACGTAATGGAAGAGTCGGAAAATGGTGAATCGAACCATCTAATTCCGAACGAATTCCGCCCTATTCCCTTTTATTTCGTATTTTCCTTTTGAAAAAGAGTCAATTATTTTTTTGTATGCTTCATGCTCTTTTTTGAGGATTTTTACTGCTGCTTCGCTTCCAGTTTTACAATCAGAAATGTCAACCGCTTCCTGGTAAATTATTTGCCCGCCGTCAACATCCGCAGTAACAAAATGTATGGTTAATCCGGAAACTTTGCATCCGTAATCGAACGCATCGTTCTGCGCGTGGGTGCTTCCCTTGAATGCCGGCAATAGGGAAGGGTGGATATTGATTATTTTGAATTTGTAAGCGTCAAGTAAAGCGCGGCTTCGGAGTATTCTCATGTAGCCCGCGAGAACTACCAATCCGACGCCTTTCGAATCCAAAACCTTTTTTATTTCCAAATCTCCGTCTTCCTTATTCGAGTATTTCGTAAAATCAATGAACTGAACTAGAATATTATAGGATTTGGCAATCTGGATTGCGCCTGCATCCTGCTTGTCTGTGATTAGAATGGAGATTTCAGCATCAACTTCCCCTTTTTTCACTGCTTCGGCTATCGCCTTGAAATTGGAACCCCGGCCGCTTGCAAGGACTGCGATTTTGAGTTTGGACATGAATAGTATTACACAGCCAGCTATTTTAACTTTACTTCTTCGCTCTTTTCTTCTCTCTCGTCCTTTCCTCCTCGTCCGCAATCTCTCCGAATATTTCCTCTATCAAATCTTCAAACGCGATTATGCCGGTCTGGTTCCACTTGCTGTCAACAACTACTGCCATGTGGATATGCTCCTTTTGCATATTCCTGAAAAGGACGTCAAGGGGCTCATCCTCGGAAACCAGTATTGGCCCGTCTTTTGAAAGGAACTCCCGCAGCTGGGAATCCTTTTTCCCTTCCTTGATTAGCCTGTCCAGGTGCTTAGTATGCACAACGCTGATTACTCTCCCAACTTCCTTGGAATAAACCGGATAGCGGGAATAGCCATGCTCAACCGCGATTGTTTTTGCAATTTCAACACTCGATTCTGCAGGAAGCATGATTGCCTTGTCAATTGAAAGCATTGCATTGCGCACAGGAGTATCGCGGAAGTCCAGCAGCCGGGTTATCATCTGGTGCTCGGTTGCCCTTATCGCGTTTTCCTCTACCCCTATTTCGAGTATCGAACGGATTTCCTTTTCTGTTATTATTGGCTTGGAGGTATCGACTTTGCCGACAAATATCCTAGGTATTGCCTCAAAAACATATATTATTGGAAATAATATGAAACCGAAAAAATTAAGGAACGGAACCGAAAATCTTGCGATATCTTCCGCCCTCTGGACTGCAAGCGCCTTTGGTATAACTTCCCCGAACGTGAGCAGGACAAAAGTCATTACTCCCGTAGCTATGCCAACTCCTGCATCACCGAAATAGGATATCGCAAGCCCGGTTGCGATTGATGATGCGGAAATGTTTGTTATAGTATTTCCCACTATTATTGTCGTTATAAGCCTTTCCGGGTTTTTCCTTATGTTTTCCAGGGCAACCGAGCCAGGGATGTTGTTCTTCACCATCCTCCTTATCCTTACCCTGCTGAGAGAAAACAGCGCAAGCTCTGAAGCGGAAAAAAATCCCGAAAGAACGACCAAAATAGAAAGCAATATTGCCCAAAAACCATTCATAAGCTAATTTCCCTCTTGTCGCTTACTGTCAAATCCAACCTGTGGTCATGCTCGTGCCTTGGAATTTTCTCCACTATCTGGAAGTCAAAGCATATTCCGATATTAAATGAACTTAATTTTTTAAAGAACCGGTCGTAGTAGCCTTTTCCGTATCCCAAGCGGTGGAGGTCAAGGTCGAATGCCAAGCCGGGAGTGATTATTACTTCTGGTAAGTGTTCGGGTTTTGTTTTTGTTTTCGGTTCGAGAATTCCGAATTTCACTGGAGCAAGATCTTCAAAAGAAGTGAACTTTACGAGTTCCAGGTCATCCCCGGAGATGGTCGGGACCAAAACTTCCTTCCGTTCTGTTACGGCTCGTCTAATCATTTCGAGCGTATTGACTTCGGAATCATGGGAAAGGTAAAAGGAAACAGTTTTTGCTTTTTTGAATTCTGGGATAGCGAAAAGGCGAGCTTCGATTAGCTTGCTTCTTTCCTTTATTTCCGCTTCGCTGACGGCATTTCGTTTAGTTAGCATTTCCTTTCTCAGCGCTGCCTTTGATTCGGAAACCATAGGGTTGATTCTATATGCGAAAATTTAAAGCGTATGCTATGTAATAGCAAGTTGCATGATGTACAGATTCAAATTTCATTGCAACTTGCTAGCTAGCAAAACATAATATGTTTTGCTGTAATTCTGATAGATACTGGGATAACATTAAGGTAAATATTAATTTGGGGGTAGAAAAATTATATGGGCATCCAGGACAAAATAAAGCAGATTCAGGAAGAGATGGCCCGCACGCAGGTCAATAAGGCCACGGAGTTCCATCTCGGAATGCTAAAGGCAAGGCTAGCCCAGCTCAGGCGCGAGCTTGTAATGCCAAGGAGCACTGCCAGTGGAGGCAATGCATTTGACGTCAAAAAAACCGGGGATGCGACAGTAGCCATAATCGGCCTTCCAAGCGTTGGAAAGTCAACATTGCTTACTAAAATAACCAATGCAAAATCCGAAATTGCGGCCTATGCTTTCACCACGTTGAAATGCATTCCTGGGATATTGGAATACAAGAATGCGAAAATACAGATTCTGGATTTGCCGGGAATCATTGAAGGCGCAAAAGACGGGAAAGGAAAAGGGAGAGAAGTGATTGGAGTTGCACGCGGGGCGGATTTGATTCTTGTTTTATTAGATGCAGCAGTCCCGAAACAATACAAGACAATAGAAAAAGAGCTTTACGGGTTTGGAATAAGGATGGATGCAAAGCCCCCGAATGTAGTGATAAAGAAACGGGCAAGGGACGGGATTGAAATTCATTCTACAGTTAAATTAACCAAGATAAGCGATATGGGAATAAAAGCGATTCTAGCAGAATATAAGCTGCATAATTCCCATGTAACAATAAGGGAGGACGTCAGCGTTGATGAGTTTATAGACGTGGTTGAAGGAAACAGGATTTATATTCCATCCATCGTAGCAGTAAATAAGATAGACACTGTCCAGAAATTGGATAAGAGCGCCTACCCTCCGGGAAGCTATTTCGTTGCTGCAGAAAGCAATATCGGAATAGAATCGCTGAAAGATGCGATTTACAATAAGCTCAGGTTCATAAGAGTTTATACGAGAAGAAGAGGGGAAGTTGCAGATTTGGAAGAGCCGTTGATGATGAAAATGGGCTCAACCGTTGGCCAGGTCTGCGAAGCGTTGCACAGGGATTTAAGGAAGAACTTCAGGTATGCGTTGATTACCGGGAAAAGCGTTAAGCACCAGCTGCAGCGGGTTGGATTAGACCACGTAGTGCAAGAAGGGGACGTTATTTATATCGTGAAAAGATAGCTTATTCATAACGAAAGTTGCCCCGAACCTCAGGAGTATAGGTTTCGAAGTTGACTGTTCCATTAGAATTAAGTCCAGTAAACTTAAGAAAAGTCCCTATGCCAAGATGGGGCGACAGGTCAAATGATTCGTTCCACCTAACTCTAGCCTCGCTAACCTGAACCTCATTTTTATTTCCGTTCTTAGTTATTTCTAAGGTTACTCCGGATGCATCAGAACTTTTTACAGCCACCATATCGCCAAACTTCCCGCCATAAATTGGGTCGTCATACAATTTCCTGTAGATGCATTTGCCTGGAAATATTTTTCCCTTGATGGTCGTATTCCCATGTTGATCTTTCTGCGGCAGGCGTACTTCGCCATCTTCCGGTTCCCCATTTCCATATTCCAATTGACGGGTTGCCACTTTCTCGCCCCAGCATTCCCCGACCACGGCTTTAGAAGTGGAAACCGGAATAACAGAAAGGTTAGTTCCAGAAATAGTAGTATTTCCAATCTTGATTGCGGTTTCAACATTATTTCTAGGGGCTTGAGCTTGCTCTGGCAATTCTTTCTTTCCGCAGCCTGCAATAAAAATGCCCGTGACTAGGACAGCAACTGCAGCAAAGCCAGCAACCTTAACTACTCTGAATCTAGTTCCATCAAAAAGTTTGCTTCGCACTATTTAACAGGTATGCTAACGAATTTTTAATACTTGCCCTTCGTATGCGAACATAATTTATACTTTTCCACACAAAACAAATCTTATGCAATTAATGCTTCCAAAAGAAATTATAGCAAACTGCCAAGGTTTTTCAACAGTTCAAACTATTGGAAACGGCGGGCAGTTTGCTAGTTGTGCTCCAAATATTAATTTGGAGCGCTACAGGGTTCCCACCATCGAGCAGTGCAACCGGATGCGCAGGGACGCTCAGCAAAGTTATCCAGACCAGATAATGAAAAGAAAGGTAAACTCCCACGTAGAATGCGTCCACGCCATAGGGATGGAAATCGGGCGCGAGCTTGCCGGATTCCAAACTATTGATTTGCCGCTTCTTGACCGGGTATTACGGCTCCATGATATATGCAAATTTATAGAACCCCATGAAATAAACGGGGAACGGAAATTAACGGAAGAGGGTTATCCGGAAGTTGGCGAACTGATAAGGTTCCACATGCTGGAAACGTTTTTCCTTGCTGACCAAAGATATGGGTTGATACCGACAATTTTAACCTATGCGGACATGCGTTCGGGCTATCCGACATCAACAACGCTGGACGACCGGGAACGAACCCTTAAGGGAAGATATGGCGTCTCCGCGGACAGGGAAGCTGGATTAGAACGATTGAAAGAATTCGAACAAATGCTTGGCAGATTAGGAATAAATACTGATTTTACTGGGATTGAAAACCGGATATTGATAATAAAGGACCTGATTTTGCTTTTCGGGAAGCCGCAACTGGCAGAAATGATACGGAACGGATATCCCAAAGGGTTTGTGGAAGTAAAGAACGGAGACAGTTTTGAAACAGCAGCCAGATTGTTAGCGACCTACAAATACAGGACTATTGGGGTTATTGCTGCCGGATCGAACGAAATTGAAAACGAACAGCTAATTGGATTGGCCGGAGCATCGCAAATACGGGCAATTGGGCTAATAGAATCCGGAACAATGCAAACCGAACCTGAGATAGTCCGAATAAACCGAAAATATTTGGAACGGGAGATTACGAATATGCGGGAACGGAGCCATTTTGTTGCACTCCTGAAATCATTTTTCGGAGAAGGAACGAATTCGGACGGAATATACTGATTACGAACGCCAACGGTCGAATAATTGGGTATTGCTTCTTTTATTCCAATTCGAATAGTGAGACGCACATTAAAAAAGCTTGGCAACTATATTATAGTGGGAGGAAGATTAATTCTATATGGGTAGTCTTATGAATGCAATCGAACAGCAGTTGATAGGAGGCTCCTACGAGCACTATGAACAGCCTGTCCGCTCAGAAAAACAAAAACAATCTGACCTTAGGAAAGACCTCCAAAGCGAAAAGGAAGACGACGGGAAAATGCCAGTATTCTCAAAAGAATTCCCAATACAGGCAAAAAAGAAAGAAGAACCGGATGGCATTTCGATAGAATATCACTGGAAACCGCAAGATGGGCCGGCAGAAATAGATTACATGAAAGTTCACCAGATAAAATTCAGGCAAGGCGAAAACCTAGAGTATCTCCCAAAGATAAATGCAAGAGATGGGCTGGACAGCATTTCCATAAGCCACCTGGGAATAACCTATTTCCTTAGAAAAACAAGCGAAGAGGTTGCAATAGCGCTTTACAATGCGGCAATGAAGATAACCGGCTCGATAGAATCAATAGTCGGCTACCTACGGACAACGCTTGGAAACTTTTACATAATCTCATCCATCGAGCGCGGAAGCTGGGTTTTTGACAAAAAATTGAAAGGCGAACAGGTAAACCTGGCAGATGTTTCCAAATTAGATGGGAACCACAGGGAACGCCTTACGGAAATGGCGGTTGAAAAGCTGGCTAATCTGCACAAGCAACGCCTTGTGCTTGGTAAATTCGGGCTGGAAAACATTCTGATAACTACTAAAGAATTGCTATTCACTGATTTGCGGAAAATGAGAGTCAGCCGAAAAAGCTCGCTATTTGTAAATGAGTTCCTAGGCGCTTTACGTTATTTGATGGCAAAAGGAATCGCAAGGAAATGCGATGCAATCCACGCCACAATGGCTTATTCTGTGGGAATGAAGGATGCGTGCGACAGCTGGTATCTTGAACGGAATGGAAAAAGGGCAGTTGACGAGATGGAACTGTTCGAACGGATGGAAAAGGAGCTATAGCTTTCCACAATAACCGCAAACATACATTTAAAAACACTTTTAGACAGAATTCTAAATATATGCCAAACCACAGACTGCGTGCTGCCCATCAATATTCACAACAAAATGAACGGGCAACGGCATTCATGAAAGCTGCAATTGCATTAACACCGCCGCTAATTGGAGTTATTGCAGGCAAAACCAAGTACGAACAGGGACAACGGGAGATAACGGACAGGGAACCAAGATCCCAAAACTTGAGCAATTTGTTCAAATCTAGAGCAAAAACTTTCGGAACCAAAATAATAAAGGCAAGGGAAATAACGGGGGATACGGTTACGCAATTTTACGATGATGGAATATCCGTACGGCCTTACGGCTTGAACGTACCGCCCATTTTCATAGACCTTAGCGAGCTAACGCCAAAAGAGGTTAAGAAATTAAACTCAATCGTCTTCGCGGAAAAAAACAGCAGAAAATTCAACAAGGAAACAAAAGCCATGGATATGGATTTATTTCCAAGTGCAATAGAACAGTTCGCAAGCATTACAACTTTGTTTTATCTTCCAATAATAGCTTGGATGATTTATCGTGAAGCAGCGCATCGCATACGAAATATTCTAAACATAATGCGAAGATTGGCAGGGAGGGACGAAATTTATGAACCGCCAGTGAATGCACCGGAGAAAAAGATTGCCCAAAACCCAGAAACGGATACCGTTTCCTATTTGGGGGTAGAATCCGAACCGAAAGGATACGAAATCGTAAATGGCGTCATCATCGTTCCAGCCCGAACAGAAGAATTGACAGCTACCGGAAAGAGAAAACGGACAACAGCTGGCGGGCAAACCGATTCCCAAGCAAAACCGAAAAAGATGGAAATAACCGATACCATGGTAAACGAAGTATTTGAAGCGCTCATAGCTGCAAAATATAGGAAAGGATTTGAAGGGTTGGAACCTGAAGTTGCGGAGGTTTTCAGGAACATAGACTCAGAATTGCGAAATTTCCTGAAATCTTATCTGTCCTATTTATCCGAGCCAGAAGGAAAACGGGGGGTATTTGGAACTAACGGTGATGCCCATGGATTCCAACGGAGGTGGGGGAAGTACCAAGACCTCAGGGTAGGCGATTTGGGGGACTGGAATTTGTTTTCAAAAACAGACCGAAGATATTCTAGGCTGCTGATTGCGGTCAACGCACCAAAAAATGAAATAGCGATATTGTATTCGGGCACGAGCCATCGCGATTACGTCCACACTTTCGAAGGGTTGTGCTCGGAAAGCATAAGATCAACAGTTACCATTGAGATTAGTAATGGGGCCATAATGGCTAGGATAAACAACGGAAGCCGGTAGAGCATTTAAAAGCATTAACGGAAAAGGAACTTCGGTGTAATTATGAATGCCCGAAATCCTATCGTTTTCTTAGCATTGGCGTTGTTGTTGACTTTTGGATGCATAGGCGGCCCACAGGCCCCTTCTGATTTGAAGGCGAGCATAAGCTCTTCCGGAATTGTTCTTTCCTGGACTCCTTCGCAATCAGCGAACGTGGCAGGGTATAACGTATACCGAAGCGAAGCGGGCGGAACACTGGGAATGAAAATAAACGCAGCGCTCATAACTTCCGCGGCCTATACTGATTCTTCTGCGCAGAACGGAAAAACTTATTATTATACCGTAAGGGCAGTCAGCTCAAGCGGTTCTGACGATGGAAACAACAACCAGGTATCCATAACCGCGAACATAACTCCGCCAAGCGGGCTTTCCATTTCAATAAACAACGGAGCAAAATACACCAAATCAAGCCAAGTTTCACTTTCTCTTTCAGCAACTGGCGCAGACAAATGCAGGTTCAGCAATGACGACAGCACATGGAGCGCATGGGAAGCGTATTCGATTACAAAATCTTGGAACTTGGATGCAGCTGATGGTTCGAAAACAGTTTATTACCAATGTGAAAATCCTTCGGGAATACTTTCAAGCACTGCAAACGCAGCGATAACGCTCAAGAGCGGACCGATGGCAATTGCAATTAAATCTCCGGCCACAAATGATGTTTTATCAAGGAATTTCCAAATAGACTTCACAGTTAGCGGAAATGCAGGAGATACGAACTGTGTGGCAAACGCGGATGGAATAAATGCACCAATCGGAACAATTAATTCCGGAGAAACGAAATTCCCGCTTATACTACAAGACGGCCAGCATGTGTTATACGTAACATGCACCGATCAATTGGGAACGGCAAGAAGCCAGAATGTTAATTTTGAAACTGAAGAAAACCCGCTTTCATTCACGATAAATGATGGTTCACCAGTTACGGATTATCGCCAGGTAAAATTATACATAAATTCTCCTGCAGGTTCGCAATGCCAATATAGTAACGATGCTGCTACATGGAGCGCATGGGAAGCATGTCCAAAAGTGAAAGATTGGACTATTACAACTGGAGACGGGCAAAAAACAATATACGTTCAAGGCAAAAATAGTAATGGAAACTCGCTTGGACAGGTATCCGATAGCATAACGCTTGACACCACCCCGAGCCCCGAAGTGTACTTTTCCATAAACAATGGGGATACGACTACCTATTCTCAAACAGTGAAGCTCAGCATACATGCAAACTATGCAACAGAATGCAGGTATGGGAATGGA
>JBAYGV010000019.1:0-9299 GCA_041666445.1 Candidatus Micrarchaeia archaeon
GTCATCCCATGGTTCTTGAAAAGCTCCATTTTGTCGAACAGCCCAGCATCGTTCGTAGTGCACATCCCGCCTTCGCCAGTAGTTATTATCTTGTTTCCATAAAATGAAAAGCAGCCGATATGCCCAAAGGACCCGACCCGTTTTCCAAGAACTTCTGCCCCGTGCGATTCGGCAGCATCTTCCACAACCCATATGCCCTTGGAATTTGCAAATTCCATTATTTCATCCATTTTGCACGGGTGCCCGTACAAATGCACTGGGATGATTGCCTTGGTTTTTTTGCTAACGTGCGGTAATAGGTTTTCCATTTCCATGCAGCCTGTTTCCAGGTTAACATCTGCAAGCACTGGGCGCGCCCCGCAATAGATGACTGCATTTGCCGTAGCTGCGAATGTGAAATCCGGAACAATGACCTCGTCCCCTGGCTTTATTCCCAGTGCGAGCAGGGCAAGATGGAGCGCTGCAGTTCCGTTGCATACAGTAGATGCGTATTTTGTCCCGCAAAATTCAGAAAAGGATTTTGAAAATGAATCCAAAAATGGCCCCTTTGAAGAAATCCAGGTGCTTTTTACTGCTTCAAGAATCTTGTCTTCCTCTTCCTTGCCTAGGACGGGCTTTGAAATAGGGATTGACTTCATAAAACTCACTTGATTTGCCATTGTTAATCTGTATCCGTTCGCTGCCCATGCTCTCCTATGCGCGGAGAGCCCTGGACAGTACGTTTATTTCGTCTGAATAGTTCGGGGAATCCCATGGGAAAACTTCTCCTTTTTGCCATCTGGTCCATCTATCCAAATCTGCTTTTGTCATCAATTTAACTAGCTCTGCAAATTTTACCTTTGGCTTCCAGCCCAGTTTCTTGTTTGCCTTACTAGCATCTCCTAGAAGATGGTTGACGTCTATCGGCCTGGTAAACCGTTTGTCGGTTTCAACATGTTCCTGCCAATCAAGCCCAGCCGCATCGAACGATTGCTGGACAAATTCCCGTACCGAGTGCGATTCCCCGGTGGCAAAAACAAAATCGTCCGGCTCATTGTGCTGGAGTATTTGATACATGCCTTCGACATAATCTGGGGCATAGCCCCAATCCCGGTAGGCATCGAGGTTGCCCAATACTAATTTTTTCTGCAAGCCCAATGCAATTTTGGCTACCGAGTTTGTAATCTTTCTGGTTACGAATTCCAAGCCCCTGAGCGGGGATTCGTGGTTGAAAAGTATCCCGTTCGAGCAAAACAGCCCATATCCCTGGCGGTATATCCTGGCCATCCAATATCCATATAATTTTGCAGTTGAATAAGGGGAAGATGGGGTGAAATTGGATTCCTCATTCTTTGCAGCTGTGCCATTGTTTCCATAGAGCTCGCTGGTCGAAGCCTGGTAAAGCTTGATTTTAGGGTTGAAATGCCTGATTGATTCCAATATTCTAGTGACCCCAAGCCCGGTTATTTGCCCTGTTCCTACTGGCTGCTCAAAAGAAGCCCCGACAAAACTTTGCGCAGCAAGATGGTAAATTTCATCCGGATTGCTTATTTTCAGCGCTTCCATCAATGATGCGGAATCAACAAGCTCTGCAGGAATGAGTGAAACCTTGTCATAGACCCCGACTTCAAAAAGCCTCCAAAAATTAGGGGTGCTGAGCCTTCGGTAAGTGCCAAAAACCCGATAGCCTTTTCCCAAAAGAAACTTGGCAAGATAAGCTCCGTCCTGGCCGGTTATACCTGTAATTAAAGCATTTTTCATAATATACTAGAATGGTCGAATAACTTTATAAATCTTAGATTTTCTATGATGACAAACTGGAGGATAACATGGATTACAAGAAAGAATGGCTAGTTTCAGGGCCGAAAATAGAGGAGTTGGCCGCAGAAATGAAGGATGAAAGGAAAGGCAGGCAGGCAATAGCTAGCGGAAAAGATGGAAAAGGTGACAAGAGCGAAAGGGACGGAAAAAACGAAGTTGCAATCATACTTCCAACATTCAGGAACAATCCGGTAACCGAAAAGCATCTCAGCTATCTGAAAGAGCAAACATTCCGGAATTTTGATGTTATAATTATATACGGGCCCGACGACCAGTTCGTTTCCGGCGATTACGAAAATGTTCTGCACGTTAGGACAAAATTGGATTTGGGAAGCGCAGGAAGCTTTTATCTTGGGGAAAAAATTTCACTTAAGGAAGGCTATGGATACCTGATAATTACCGATGGCGATTGTTATCCTATTGACAAGAATGTCATAAAAAATCTTATGGAAACCCAGCAGGCAAGCACGGAGGAAATAATTGTCATCCCCTATACTGTTGTGCCTTCTGAAGAGTTCATAAACCGGCTTATACCGTACTACGGGTGCATGCGCGCGTCAACGTTCAGGAAAATGGGGTTGAGCTGGTTCCCATTCTTTTACAGTGGGGAAGAGGCAGAAATAACAGAGAGAATGCGGGGCATCAAAACCGTGGAAATTGACTCAAGAGTACAGCACCATTCCCGGCCGATGTACTTTTTCACTGAAAGGAACTACTATAACATGAAAAATACTCTCATAGACGAAATAATGTACCGGAAATATTCCAGGTTTGCCAAGTTCATGTTTTTGGACATATTTATGGCATTGAATTTCCTAGTTGTCGCGCCAGATTACTCAAAAGTTTTTTCAAGGCCGGTTATTGGGCTGCTAAAGCAGAAATTGTTCAAGAACGACTATCCTCCCTGGAAAAAAGTCGAAGTCCCCCAGAAAACCCCGGAAAATGCAATTGATATTTCAGGAGGCTCGCAGAAGGATTTTGCAAAAAAAATCAAGTCATTGAATTTCAAGCTGTTCAACAAGAGCGTAATCCTTGACAGGGCTGGAATAACTGGCGTTGTCCCGCTTTTCATGTATCTTATGGCAAAGGAATTTTATGTTATGAATCGGGACGATGGCAAAATCCTTTTCTACGGAAAATCATCCATCCTGCAAAAAATCCTTTTCCTGTTGCTTTTGCTCCCAGTAATAATCCCGCTGTCAATTGTGCTTTCGGCAATTGCAATAATTTATTCGATCGCAACCTTTCCATATAGCAGCAAGAAGAATATTGGCTATGGGATAGAATGATCGTGGCCGCCTACCTGCCGTTAGAGCCCAATCGCCTATTCTTTTTTCCTGCCTCTAAAAAAGACTTCGAACGATTCTGCAACGTACTCCAAGGCATTGGCCGGGAGGTTTTGGTGGACTCCGATGAAGAATGAATTGGCAGTCAGGTAATCCGAAGTTGCAAGATTCTCTTTTTCATATGCAATGTGCTTCATCATTGGCTGGCGGGTTATATCTCCGGTCATGATTGGCCTGGTTTCTATGCCCCTGGCCTCAAGGAAATTCCTTAGCTCGTCCCTGGAAAACCCAGCATTAGGTTTTAAGGTAATTGGATAGCCAAACCACGAGCAACGCGTGCCTGGCTTAATCGCAAGCAGATGGAGGAAGTCTGAATAAGGGGCAAGCCGTTTTGCCAAATACTCCGCATTTTTCCCCCGTTTTTCTATGAACGATTCTATTTTTTTGATTTGATGGATTCCAAACGCAGCATTAATGTCGGTTGGACGGAAATTATAGCCAGGATAGGCAAAGGTGAATTTTTCATCCATCCTTGATTCCGGCATATATTGCTCCTTATTGGCCATGTCCCTGATCCATCCATAGGCCCTCATGGACCTGCAAATTTCATTTAATTCTTCGTTCCTAGTAAGTACTGCTCCTCCCTCTACCGTGCTTATGTGGTGGGCAAAGAAAAAGCTGAAAGTGGAAAAATCCCCAAAGCTCCCACATTTTCTGCCAGACGTTTCCGCACCATGCGATTCGCAGGTATCCTCTATTACATATAATCCGTGTCGTTCTGCAATTTCCATAACCAGTTTCATATCGCAGGGGTTGCCTAGCAGATGGACGGCCATAATCGCCTTGGTTTTTTTAGTGATGGATTTTTCTACCTGCTCAAGATTCATATTATACGTTTCCAAGTCAACATCTACCAGATGCGGGACGGCGCCAATCTGGGAAATTGGCGAAACCGAAGTTGCCCAGGTCACTGCGGGAGTTATTATTTCATCCCCTCGCCCAACATGGTTTTTCAGTTTTGGGGAAGCAAGGACTGAGAGTGCCAGCAGGTTTGCGCTTGAGCCAGAATTAACCATCACGCAGCTTGGCATCCCGATATATTTTGCATAAAGTTCCTCGAAAAGTTTGACCTTTTTTCCCATGGTAACCCAGCCGGAAAGTATGGAGTCCATGGCTTCTCGGACTTCTTCCTTGCCATAGGACGGATAGCTCAAAGGGACTTTGGATTTGCCAGGCACAAACTCTTCTGGTTCTTGGGCGTCGTAAAATTCATCTATTTTCTGGCTTATTTCCATTGCAATCCGTTCACTTTTCGTTTTCCTATTTTCCATGCTTATCATCCCTGCGTTTTTCAAAATATGAAATTGTTTCGCTAAGCCCGGTTTTTATGCTGGTTTTTGGAACCCATCCCAGCTCCTGCTTTGCTTTCGAAATGCTAAATGAAATTCCGCTGCATTCATTTTCACGCGGCTGCAAGTCTGCCATTTCTATGTTCGGATTTTTTACTTTTGCCATAGCCAGGATTTCATCTATAATGTCATTTACGTCCATGGAGATGCCGCTTGCGATATTGTACGCGTTTCCAGGCTTTCCTTTTTCACAGGAAGCTATAGCCGCTTCAGCAACATCGCCAGCATAGACAAAATCCCGGCAAATCTTATTCTTGCTTTTAAGTATTTTCCCCCCGGTCGATGAAAGGGAAAGTATTTTCGGGATTAGCTGGGTTTTTTCCTGCGATGGCCCGTAGATTGAAGATGGCCGGATGCAAACAATGTCCATCCCGTAGGTGCGATGATAAACGTTGCAAATCATTTCTGACGCAGCTTTGCTTGAGCCATACTGCTCACTTGGAAGAAGCGGGTGCGCTTCATCAATTGGAAGATAGGCTGGCTTGCCGTAAACGTTTGTTGTTGAGCAGTATAAAAATTTAGCATCCTTGCGGCAGTTTTTTCTCATTGCTTCCAGAATAGAAACCGTTCCCAGCGTGTTTGTCCTATAGCATGCAGCCGGGTCTGAGGCGCATTGGGAAATGTTGACCATGGCTGCCAAATCGATGACCATGTCTGCCTCTTTAATCTCATTGGAATAGGCAGAAGGTTCGTTTATATCCCCGAGAACCCGACTTACCTTAAGGCCGTCAAGCCTGTCAAAAAGGCGTGTCCTATTGGTTTCCAGCGAGTAAACAGTTGCATCCAAGGAAAGCAATCTTCGAATTATGAATGAGCCCAGAAGCCCGGAACCTCCGGTGACAAAGGCGGTCTTTCCTTTCAAATCTTTCAAATAGAGCACCGACATAATAAGATATAGGAACAGTTTTAATTGTTATAGCAAAACATATATATTTTTGAACGTTTTTATGTTTTGCTAGCTATCAAGTTGCAAAGCAAAAGTTCAAAAATTATTGCAACTTGATATTATTTAACAGATAGTTAACTGCAGAAAATTGGCTATCAAAAAACATTGTAAACTGCCCCCAATGCGTGGGCTCTATGGATGATGGTTTTTTATGAAAATTTTAATTACTGGCGGTGCAGGCTTCATAGGTTCAAACCTATGCGAATCGTTGTGCGTAAATCATGAAGTAGTTTGCATGGACAATTTTCTTACTGGGAGAAAGGAGAATATTTCAGGCTTAAGCGTCGAATTCGTAAACCATGACGTAAGAAAGCCGTTTGACCTCAAATGCGATGTCATATTCAACATGGCTTCTCCGGCATCTCCAGTTGATTACCAGAACCTTCCGCTTGAAACGCTGGAAACAAACGCCTATGGGATAAAAAACGTGCTTGAAAATGCAAAGAGGTACGGCGCCCGCGTGCTGCAGGCTTCAACTTCTGAAATCTATGGGGACCCGCTTGAGCATCCGCAAAAGGAAGAATATTGGGGGAACGTAAATACTTTGGGGCCTCGCGCATGCTATGACGAATCAAAACGGCTTGCGGAAACTGTTTGCTATAACTATCACCAGAAATTCGGGGTTGAAATAGTGCTTGCAAGGATATTCAACACCTATGGGAAGAAAATGAGGAAAGACGACGGGCGGGTGATACCTAACTTCGCAATGCAGGCGCTTGCAGGAAAAGACCTAACTATCTATGGAGATGGGAATCAAACAAGGAGCTTCTGCCATGTTGACGATAACATAAAAGCGCTGGAAAAGCTGGCATTTTCTGATATCGAGTTTGACGTATTCAATGTCGGGAATCCGGATGAATATTCATTGAAGCAGCTGGCAAACGAAATAATCTCTGTTTGCGGAAGCAAGTCTAAAATAGTTTACAAGGAATTGCCGCAGGACGATCCAAAACGGAGGAAGCCGGACATTTCAAAAATAAGGAGGGCTATTGGATGGGAGCCTAAAATCGGCCTGAAGGACGGGCTGAAAAAGACCATGGAATGGTTTAGGAAGGAGTAGGCAAGCGAATGCAATAATAGATGGGCGAAAACTATGATTGGAATAATACTGGCTGCGGGAAAAGGAACTCGGCTAAGGCCGCTTACCTATGCAATACCAAAGCCGCTGCTTCCGGTTGGCGGAAGGCCTGTCCTAGAATACGCGATAGAAAATTTGACCGCATGCAAGGAAATCAAGAAAATTTATATTGCAGTTTCCCATCAACGGGAGCTAATCGAAGCCTATCTTCAGCACGTTAACTATGGGATAGAAGTCGAGACTGTCCACACGCTTGGCTGGGAGACTGGCGGGGATTTGAAAACCATACTTAATGAAAAGAAAATTAACGAACCGGTTATTGTTGCCTACGGGGACATCGTTTCGAAAATAGATACTAACGAACTTCTGGAGTTCCACAGGAAGAACGGGAAAATCGCAACCGTTGCGCTTTTCGAAGTTCCTGACGAAGATGTGAACCGTTTCGGTATCGCCGATGTTGATTCCAAAAGCGGCACAATCAGGCAGTTCGTTGAAAAGCCAAAGCTTGAAGATGCGCCGTCAAACCTTGCCAACACCGGATATTATATTCTTGAAAAAAAGGCGCAGGATGAGCTGAGCCTTGAAAAAAAGCGGGTTGAAGAAATGCTTTTCCCAAAACTCGCGGAACGGGGAGAATTGGCAGGCCATGTTTGCAAGCCGAGCTATTGGCTTGACATTGGAACAATCGAATCCTATAGGAAGGCGAAACGTTTGGTGGAAGGGATACTTGCGCCAAACAAAAAAGAATAGGAAAAATGAAGTAATAAAAACGAATCATTAACTGGTGTCATACTATGAACCGCGCGTTAACAATATTTATCCTTGGCGTTCTCATTGTTTTTGCAGGCTGCATTAATTTCGACAACCCGCTAGATGAGCAAAAAAGCACCCCAAATATGCAAACGAATAATCCTGCCAATAATACAATTAATGCAAGCAATGAAACTGTTTTACCTGGAGTAAACGGAACAAATGTAACGGATACCCTTCCGTTCAAAAATGAAACAACCGAAATCCAACCCGAAACTTCTGACTGTATTGACAGCGATGGCGGAAAAATCCTAAATTTAAGCGGTTCGGTCATTTATGAAGGGAGGGAATACAAGGACAGGTGCGAAGCCGGGAACCTTTACGAATATTACTGCCAAAATGGCAAGATGGAAGGCTCAGTTATTTCCTGTTCGTCTACTACTCATTGCATCAACGGCTCATGCGTTTTCTGGGCGCCTACGTGTACGGAATATGCTGAAGAAAAATATATCAAGCTGGACAACCATACTGGGCATTCCCAAACTTTTGCTAACTTTTGCGACAGTTCAAATTCTCTTCTCAAATATTATTGCTCAGGCAGCCATGTGATGAACATGACGGTTGCGTGCAGCGATACTCAATACTGCTCTTCTGCAGACAAGGCATGCAAAACAATTACGTGCAGGGATCATTTCAATTTTATCACTTACGGAAATTCGGTTTATCCAGACAAATGCTACTCGGGCACGCAAATAAAATACTATGATTGCAACGAGGATGGGCGAATCCAGACAAATATCCAGGATTGCGGGGATGGCTATTTCTGTGCGCTTACCTATGAGCCAGATGGCGATGTTTACGTAGGCTATTGTACAGCTGGCCCTACGTTGCCTAATCTTTTCGATTATTACGCGACAATAAGGCTGGAAAGGGACACAGGTGCGCTTTTGGAAGAAGTGAAGTTCAGGCCCAATGATGTCGCGGTCATAATGGCGAATAAATACAAGGTTGAAATAAACTGGATTACTGCCACACGTGCGGAAATACTTTTTGACGGGCAGAGCTATGTGCTTGGGGTTGGCAATAATGTTACGGTTGGGGATAACGAGGACGTAGTATTGATTTTCAAGAGCGCGACAACGAGCTGATTTTATCTTCGGTCCATTAAATTATGACGATTGCACCATATGCCAAAATAAGCGTAATAAGCTTTGCAAAGAAAACCAGGATGAATATGCTCCTTGGGTTGATGGATGTAATCTCCATTAATGCAATTCCAAGCTCGTCTGGCAACGGAAGGCCAAAAATAAAGAAGCCAACTATTGGGTAGGCAGGTCTAAATTTTCCAAATTTATTGTTTATTCCCGTAAGAAGCGTTCCCGCATTTTTCTCAAGAGGCCCCCTAAGCAGCATGAAAAGGGCAGTATCTACAATTGCAGCGCTAAAAGCAGCAGTTGCAGCAGTCAATAGAAAATTGTTCATTCTCATTATTTCTACAATGAGAACCATTGCTGTCGGGGTGGTCAGTCCAAAAGTATAAAACGCACCGACCAAAAAACTCCCAAAAATGCCATAAGAGTGGATATCCTTTGCGAGTATGATATCCCAGCCTAAGAGATGGATTACTATCGCGATTATTATGGCTATCCCTACGAAAATGAAACGCGTATTAATGGGGAATTTTCCGGAGAATAACACAAACGAATTAAAATCAGAAAAATATAAATACGCCACTACTCCATCGCTTCCCGGTAAATCCTTCCCATCTTCTGCTTCCACACTTTCGGGCTGAACTTTCCCTCAACCGCCTCCTTCCTCGCGTTCTGGGCTAGTTTTCCACGCAACGAACCGTCTTCAATCAGCTTTTCCATCGCATCTGCCATTGCATCAATATATTCGGGAGTTGGTTTCCTGCACATCTCACTCCGTTCCTTTGAAACATCATTCGCAGTCCTTCCGCGATAAGCTCCATCCGTGCGGTAGCAGGTATAGAAACTTTTTACAATCAGGCCAGTCTTTTCATGCTCAAC
>JBAYGV010000020.1:0-9295 GCA_041666445.1 Candidatus Micrarchaeia archaeon
CCGAAGTAAAGGTAGAAAAAAAATTCGGCAGGCTTCCGCCAGTCCAATTCCGCGAGAAATGCGTTGAATGGACAAGGGAGTTTATCGCGAGAATGCGCCAGCAGATGAACGAAATGGCGTTCTCCCCGGATTGGGATTATGAATACCGGACAATGGAGCCTGATTATCACAGGAAAGTCCAACTCTCATTAATCGAAATGTACAATAAGAAATTTGTTTACCGGGCAGAATATCCAGTTTACTGGTGCCCGACCTGCGGAAGCGCAATAGCAAAAGCAGAATTGGAAGACGTCCCGAAAGACGGGATGATTTTTGACATTAAATTCACTGGACCGAACGGAGAAGACTTGATTATCGCTACTACTCGTCCAGAGCTAATGTCTGCCTGCGTTGCAGTTCTTTACCATCCGGAAGATGTTCGTTACACCCAACTTGCAGGAAAGAAAGTAAAAACTGCATTGGGAAAAGAAGTTCCAGTCTTTGCAGACAAGGAAGTGGACAAGGAATTTGGAACTGGCTTATTGATGGTTTGCACGTTCGGGGACAAGATGGACGTTGTCTGGATGCACAGGTACAAGCTGCCAATCATAAAAGCAATCAGCCAATATGGAAAAATGCAGAATTGCGATGATTGTCCGGAATTGAATGGGCTGAAAGTCGCGGAAGCAAAGAAGAAAGTAATAGAAACACTCGAAGCAAAGGGCAAAATAGTCGGGAAGAAGCCGCTCAAGCAAACAGTAAAAGTTCACGACCGATGCAAGAATCCAATCGAACTGCTCACTTCAATGCAATGGTTCATAGACATAAAAAACACCGGGAAAGCAGTAAAAGACATGGCGCACAAAATCGAATGGGTTCCTGATTTCGGAATTTCTTATTTAATTGACTGGGTTGAGGGAGCAGAATGGGACTGGGTTATTTCCAGACAACGTGTTTTTGGGACTCCAATTCCGTTCTATTATTGCGAAAAATGCCGTGCAACTGAACCAGCCAATAGCAACGAGCTTCCATTCTATGCAGAAAAGGCAAGCAAAAAAATATGTAAATGCGGAAATGAAATGAAGCCGGAAACAAGCACCTGCGATTGCTGGGTTGATTCGTCCATAACGCCGTTAATTATCAGCGGCTGGCCCGGGGACAACGAAAAAGACAAGAAGAGGTTCGAAAAGCTCTATCCAATTTCGCTACGTCCGCAGGGGGTGGAAATAGTTAGAACTTGGGCATTTTACACAATTGTCCGCAGCGGAATAGGCTTAACCGGAATCCCGCCTTGGAATACAATCCTCTTGAATGGCAACGTTCTAGCTCCAGATGGCAAAAAAATGTCAAAAAGCCTTGGCAACATTATCTCGCCAACCGATTTGAGAAAGGAATACCCGACCGATGCAATTCGCCAATGGGCAGCATTATCCGGTGCGATGGCAAAAGACCGCCCGTTCAGCTATGAAGACATAAAATACGCAAAAAGCTTTGTAACAAAATTCTGGAATGCTGCAAGGTTCATTGAAAAAGGCCTTGAAGGATACGACGGAAATTCCGTCTCGTTCGAAAATCTTCATCCGATAGACAAATGGATGTTTTCAAGGATGAACCAGGTTATCCAGGAGTTTACCAATTACATGGACAAGTTTGAGTTCCATTGCGCATTGAGCAAGTTCCATTCATTTTTCTGGCACGAAGTCTGCGATAATTATCTTGAATACGTTAAGCACAGAGTATACCAGCCTGAAATTCATGGAAAGGAATCAAAACAGTCCGCCCAGTTCGTTCTCAATTACGTTCTTTACAATTCATTGAAGCTTTTGGCGCCAATTTCCCCGCACGTAACCGAGGAAGTCTATCATGCGTCATTCGGAGCAAAAGAAGGCAAGAGCATCCACCTTTCTGAATGGCCAAAGCCAAAGGAAATTGACGAATCTTCCATAGCTGCACTCGAGCAATTTCACAAGATAATTTCCGAAATTCGCCAGATGAAGGCAAAAGGAAAGATGGCACAAAATGCGGAAATCGAAAAGCTGATTCTTACTGTTCCGGAACCGCTATCCGAGTTATTGGTACCCGAGCTTAAGGCAGTAGCCAAGCTAAAGGGAGTTGAAATGAAAAAAGGAGATTTCAAGGTTGAGTTCTGATTGTTAGCCGCAAATGGGTTGCGTCCAACGTTATTGTGTTTTTTCCAGGACTCTTCCTACTATTCTTCCGCTTATTTCATGGTTTTCCGAGCATTCTCCATTAGGGCCGAGCAATTCCCGTGCGCATGAAGAATAGGTTATATCTACCCTGAATCTTGCCATTGAATTAATGTTTGAGTTGTATGGCACTACTATTGTTTTCTGGTTACTGCTTCCAGACCCCAGCGTAATTCCATTGCTATCAAGTCCCCCGGTTACTGCCGAGTCTTCTTGAAGCGTAATGTCTAATTTGGTTATTTTTATTGTATATGGGAATCCATTGGAAATATTCATTATGATATTGGTATTCGCGTCAGTTGCAAATTCCTTATATACTACAAAATTACATGGCAAGTTCGGGCCCAAATAGCACTCTTCAGATACAAAATAGGATGGAGTGAGCGCCCCACTTGAGATTAGCGCCCCAACAACGATTATCAATAGCAGTATCGCCCAGCCGTAGGTCATCATGTATTCTAATGCGGCTTGGCCTCTCATTTCCTTTCTTTTCATAATCTTATTTCACCTGCAAGCTATTTAAATATCCGCCCAGCGGGCAGCAGGGGCGGGTAACTGCCGGATAATATCTTTAAAAACCTAACCAACCACACTTTTACCTGCTAATTGGTTAAGTTATATATACTCCATTAGTGAACGTAATAGATGAAAGTGATACGATGGCAATACTAACATGTGAAAAATGCGGAAAACAATCGGCAAAGATTTCTACCTGCAACTACTGCAACAAGAAGATTTGCTTTGCATGCGTCAAGAGCTCAAAGAAGCTCCTTAAGGTAAAGGATATCTTCATCTGCAAAACCTGCTGGGGAAGCATGAAAAGCAGGGGAAAATTCAAGTCTGCGTAGATTTTCTTTGTTTTTATTTTACTTTATTTTCTATTTCTAGCCAATACCCAGAATTGCTTTTCATTTCCTATATCCAGTATCCTGCCCCATAATATATCAAAGCCAGCATCCGAAATGATTTTCGAGGTTTTTTTAGGGCTGTAAAAGCTCCAGAACATGGGCACTCCAAGATAATTTTCTTGATACTCTTCCCAGCCGTTTGCATCTATTCCGCTGGCATTCAGAAGCGCAATTCCGTCCGGTTTGATTATCCGATGCAGCTTTTTGTAAATTCCCGCATGCTTTTCGCGGGGAATGTGGATTAAAGTATAGAAAGAAACCGCGCCGTCAAATGAATTCGGCTTGAATTTCATTTTTGTTATGTCCATTCGAATAAATTTCGCTTTTGGGACGTTCTTTTTGGCAAGCCTGACCATCCCTTCTGCGAAATCTATTCCCGTAATGTCATATTTCTTATTAACGAGAAATTTAGCTACCGGAACTCCCGCCCCGCAACCCAAATCAATAACTGTCGACCCGGTTGGGAGAAGTTTTGTAAATTTGGCAAGAAGAACTTTGCTTTCATACCTTCCACGCTGTTTATGGTATGCTTTGGCAATTTTGCTGTATCCTTTTCGGACAAGCGCAGATTTGGCTGCTGGCATTTTAACCCTCAAGATACGTTCTAACCACTGCTTTTGCCAGGCATTCGGAAGAATCGATAATATGCAATCCGTTTTTCTTATTGGCACAAACTACGTTCAAATCAGTGCAAGCAAGAATTGCAGTATCTATCCGTTCTTTTTTAAGCAACTTAATAAGTTCGTTCCATTTCTTGATTATCTTGCTCGTTTCTGTCCCTTTTTTTATTGCGCCAATAATCCAGTCTAATTTTTCCTGCCATGCTTCATTTTCGATTATCGTGTGCCCTTTCTTTTCGAGTTTATCCTGATACAATCTGGATTCAACCGTAGTCCTGGTTGCCAGCAAAGCTACATGGAGAGGTTTTTTTCCTAAGTATTGGATAGTCTCGTCAATGATATTCAAAAGCGGCACTTTAACACATTTCTTCAATTCATTAAAATAAACATGCGGGCTGTTGGATGGCATTGCTATAAAATCCACTCCGCAACTTTCCAGTTTTTTCAAGCCAATGCACAGCACTCCTTTCATTTTAGCATGGTCAATTGGCTTGTTAAGATAAAACGGGGTTGGAAGAGAATAAATCAAAATGTGCGGGAAATCCTCATCGTATCTTGCGCCATATTGCCGTTGGCATTCTTTTACTACTAAATCGATGAAGGGAGCGGTTGATTTAGGGCCCATGCCTGCCATGATTCCAATAACCTTATCTTTACCCATGGGTTCACTCTATCGTTTCCTTTCTATTTTTCCTTCTTCCGTATCTCTATCTTCACCATCCTTCCGTCAATGTCGAACTCTTTCGCTTTCTTGCCAGTTTCGAATTTAATCGAGCCGGCATTCACTTCCTTGGAAATCTTGTCAACGTTCTTTTCAAGAATCGCTTCCAGCTCTTTCTCTACGCCAATAAGCACTGCAATGCTGTCCTTTTCAACCAGCTCCTCTTCTTTTCTGAGCATCTGGATTCTTCTCTTCACTTCGTTTACTATTGCTTCTTCGTAAAGCGCTTCGTCTATTTCAGTATTCAAGTAAACCTTTCCGTTTGAGAATTCCTTTTCCGCAAGTTTTCCAGTTGGAGTGGTCTCAGTTATTTTCACTTCTTTTACGTTCACTACGCGTGCGATAATCCCAGCCAGTGCGTTCACTGCATCAGTTGCGTCGTGCGATTTTGTTTCAACGTAAAGCGTCCTTAGCGGCCATCTTACTTTTACCTTCGCGTCTTGCCTTGCCGTAAGCGCAATTGAGCATATTTCTTTTGCATGTTCCATCTGTTTTTCGATGAGCATGTTTATTTCCGCTTCATCCTCTTTTTCCAGTTTATCAAGCGAAATAGAATCTTTTTTCTCATATTTCTCAAAGAACTTCCCGTAAATATGCTCGCTTAAAAATGGGGAAATCGGCGCAAGCATCTTGAGCGCATTGTAAACCGCATAGTAAATCGCGTAAAGCGCTCCTTTCGCGTTTGAATCGCTGGAGAGCCTGCTCTTCGCAACTTTCATGTACCACCTGCTTACATCCTCTACTATAAATCTTCGGGTAGTTTTTACTGCTTTGTTTATCTCATAATTTGAAAACGCTTCATGGTATTCTTTCAAAGCAGAATTCGTCCTTGAAATGAGCCATTTATCTTCTATTTCCAATTCTGGCCCAGTGATTTTTTTCTTAGGATAGAACCGTTCAAGGAAAATATAAAGATTATACAGGATATTCAGGTCAGCGCTTGCTTCCTTGAGCTCGGTCCAGTTGAAACGCAATTCTTCCCAGATTGTTCCGCTCAATCCCCAAAGCCTGAACGAATCCGCACCGTATTTTTCGATTATCTGTTCAAGCGGCACGAAATTGCCAAGGGATTTACTCATCTTTTCCCCTTTTTCATCTACGAAAAACCCGTGCATGAGCAATCGCTTATATGGGCTTTTTCCATAGCGGACAATCCCCGAGCCGAGCAATGAATAGAACCATCCTCTTATCTGGTCTTGCCCCTCTATTATTATGTCTGCCCGTTCGCCGTATTCTTTTGCATCCTGTTCATCTAATGAGGCCCAGACTGAATTTCCAGAATCGAACCATACGTCCAGCACATCCGGAATTCTATGCATTTTCTTTCCGCATTCGCAATCAAATTCTATTTCGTCCATATACGGCCTGTGCATATCCTTTACTTTCTTGGGCAATTCTTCCCGAGAGCCGATAACCTTTACCTTGTTGCACGTTTCTTCATCACATCTCCATATCGGGAGCGGTATGCCCCAATATCGTTGCCTTGAAATGCACCAGTCCGGAGAGCCATTGACAAACTCCGTAAATCGGTCCTGTACAAATCCCGGGTGCCATTCTGTTTGTTTTATTTCTTCAAGCATTTTGTCCCTTGTTTTTGAAATAGTAATAAACCACTGATTCGTTGTGCGGAATATCAATGGGGTTTTGCATCTCCAGCAATGAGGATACCTGTGCTTTATCCTGGATTCCTTTACTAGGGCGCCTCTGGTTTCAAGCTCTTCTATTATCAGCGGATTTGCTTCACGGACGTTTTTTCCAGCATAAACGCCAGCTTCAGCAGTATAGCATCCATGCTCATCTACAGGGCAAAACGGCTCGATGCCAAATCTTTTTCCGATTATGAAATCTTCCGGCCCTGTTCCCGGTGCCGTGTGGGCTAACCCTGTGCCCTCTTCAACAGTTACGTATTCGTCGCTAAGTATGACTTTCCTTTCCGCTTCCTTCCCTATTTTATCCTGGAACGGGTGTTCGTATCTCTTGCCTTCAAGTTTTTTCCCGCTCAGCTCTTCCAAAACAGTGCCGCTCTTTCCTGCAATTTCTAGGACGTGCCCAAGCCTTTCTTTTGCAACAATCCAAATTTCCCCATCCACATCTACCTTAACATAAGTGTAAGTCGGGTGAACCATTACGCCCATGTTTGCAACCAGTGTCCATGGCGTAGTTGTCCAAATGACCAAATATTCATCTTTTTTATCCTGCTCTTTGGCGCTGACCTTGAATTTTACGTAAATTGCAGGGTCTGTTTCTTCCCCGTATTCCAATTCATAATTTGCTATAGTTGTTTCGCATCGGTAACAGTACGGCAATACGTAAACCCCTTCATGCATCAATCCCTGTTCCCAGGCCATTTTGAGTGTTTTCCAAGACGCGTTTATGTATTCATCCTTGTATGTGATATATGGCGCGTCAAAATCCATCCATACTCCAACGCTCCTGAACTGGCCGCCCATGATATCGATATATTTAGTGGCAAATTCCTTGCATTTTTTTATGAATTTTTCTATTCCGTATTTTTCTATTTCGTTCTTATTTTTTATTCCGATTTGCTGTTCTACTTTCACTTCGATTGGCAACCCGTGGGTATCAAAGCCAGGCTGCGCCCTTACGTTCCGTCCCCGCATTCTCCAATATCTGCATACGGAATCTTTGATTGCCTTATTCCAGGCGGTCCCCGGGTGTATCTGCCCGGTTGCGTATGGCGGCCCATCCCCGAAATAAAATGGCTCCCCATCTTTGTTTGCCTTCTTGCATTTTTCGTAGGTTTTTTCCTTTTCCCAATGCTCAAGCATCTCTTTTTCTAGTGATTTGAAGTCATACATGATTTTTCACCTTAGTAAGCATGCGTGTATGCGGTTCTTTATTTTATCCCCAGAACTCGCCTATTTTTTTGTGATAAATTTCTTTCTTGCTTCAATGAGAATTGAAGGAAGCACTATTGCAATCGCAAATCCGGTAGCTACCGAAACCAGCTGCCCTGTGCTTGGGTTGTTTACAAGTATTATCGCTCCGAACAACCCCGCTAAAACTGCTATGCCCAAATAGGCCCAGTTTAGCTTTGATTCCGATCGCGCGATCGCCCCCAGGATTGCCGCAGACATCAATATCGGTATTTGAATATATGTTATCCCGAAGATGTTTAAAACTGCAAGTCCCAGAATTATTATCGTAGTCGATGTTACAAGGAATAATGTTTCCCTAATGTCTTCAACTCCCATGCGCTCACTTTTTCAGTAGTTTTTGTGTTTCAATGGATCGTTCGCCATTTTATCAGAATACCTTTTCTCCGACGTAAACCTTTACCCCCGAAGGAGTTACCTTAAACGGGACCAATTCCCTTGAATGGTCCGTACCTCTCATTTTGAATATTTCCAAGGCCCGGATTCTCCTGTCCCCGCGGTCCAGATTATATAAATTAATTATGCCATCCATTACAAAATGTTCAGCGTCGTAAATAATCTCTTCTTTTTTGGATGTAGTTGCTTCCAAAGGAGTTACCATCGTGCAGTCCATATTCCGCAATAATGAGAAGAACTCGAATAACGTCTGGCGATATTCAATTTCTTTTACGAATGACATTTTCACCATGGTTATGGAATCTATGACCACCCGCCTTACCTTATTATCCGCTATCTCGTTTTCTATAGTTTCTGCGATGGCTTCCAAATCTACCTTGTCTGGCTTGATAATCTTCATTTTTTTTGCTTTTATCAAGTCGTCGATATCCGTCATCATAGGGAATGCATTTTTCATATTTTCCTTGATGTCGTCTTCCGTTTCTTCCAACGATATATATATTCCGTTTTCTCCTGCTTTGGCTCCCCTGTAAATATATTCAAAAGCAAACGTTGATTTTCCGCAGCCTGGCCCACCGTATAGTGCAACATGCCTTTTTGCCGGTATCCCGCCGCCAAGCATTTCGTCTAATCCTACAATTCCAGTAACGACTCTATCCATAAGCATTACCTCTGAATCTTTCTATAGGGTTAATATTTAAATAGTTGGCTTGAGAAGGCTACTTTGCTAATTAACAATATCTGCTGGTGTTCCTATGCCTGATTCAAAAATTGATTTGCTCCCATGGACTGAGAAATACCGCCCAGCTTCGCTTGAAGCTATTGTTGGCCAGGAAGAGGCAATTAAAGGGCTGAAAGCGTTCGTGAAAGCCAAAAATCCGCCAAACCTTCTTTTTGCAGGCCCGCCAGGGGTTGGAAAGACTACTGCCGCACTTGCTTTTGCTCACGACCTGTTTGGCAAGAATTTTTCAGGGAATGTGCTTGAGCTTAATGCCAGCGATGACAGGGGAATTGAAACCGTCCGGGGCAAGATAAAGGACTTTGCACGAAGCATTGCGCTTGGCGGAGTTCCTTTCAAATTAATATTTCTTGATGAAGCAGATGCGCTTACTTCGGATGCTCAGCACGCGCTTAGGAGGACTATGGAAGCAAATTCCAGCGTAACCCGTTTCATACTTTCTTGCAATTATTCTTCTCGTATTATTGAGCCGTTGCAGAGTAGGTGCGCAGTGTTTCGTTTCATGCCGCTTTTGGAAGCAGAAGTTTATGAAATGATTGAACGGGTTGCCAAGGAAGAAGGGCTTTCGCTTGATGCCGAGGCGAAAAAAGCAGTATTTTACGTTTCCGAAGGGGATATGCGAAAAGTTTTGAACGTGCTTCAAGGTGCCTCTTTCCACTCCAAGAACATAACCGCAACGCTCATTCATAAGATAAACAGCAGGGCAAAGCCAAAAGAAGTCCGGGAGATGCTAGATATGGCTCTTGCGGGCAATTTCCTGAAAGCAAGGGAGAATTTGGACAAATTGGTCATTTCCTATGGTTTGAGCGGGGAGGACATACTTTTGCA
>JBAYGV010000021.1:0-9224 GCA_041666445.1 Candidatus Micrarchaeia archaeon
CTATTCCTGGCAGCCCGGTTATCAAAACTCCATTTTTCAATTTGACCTTTCCAGTTTTTTCAATTATGGTTGTTTCTTTCATAGCGCGACTCCTTGGTATCCCTTATGTTTTCGTCTATAATCCCCATAAGGGTCGTTTGGATTGAATGGCGGCGGGTGTGCTGAAATCGTGCTTCGTTCGCAATGCTTCCGTTCCAGCGTGTATTCCCTGCAAACTGTGCAAAGCTTCATTTTTTTCATTGCGATATCACCTTTATTGCCGCCTATTATGATTCCTTTGCAGTTAATAACTATTCCTGTTTTTCGAATGAAAAATCGCAATCCTGCGATTTCGCCAATTTTTCCATTTTCTGCATTGCCTTTAGCAATTCCTTTTCTCCATTTTTGTAATCTTCTGCAGTGAGCGTTATCTTGTAGGTTGGGGCTCCGAGATAATGGACGTTAAATTTGTCCGAGCCTTTTGTTGTTTCAGAAATAATCTCTTTTATTGTCTCTATCCCCTCGGCGCTATAGCATGTGATTTTCGCAAGCCCGCTGACTTCAATGACCTGTTTTCGTATATTCTTCTTTACGATTTCCGCTATCTGCTCTTTCAACGCTTTAGGTATGTTCACCCCTTCGAGCGCTTCAACCCCTTTCTCAGATGCTTCTTCCAGGCATTCATAAACGTCATCGTACTTCTTTTCTATCTCTTCGGTTGCCTGCTGGAGGGTTATGTCCGCCTTTGAAGCATTTATGGAAACTTCAAGTATTTTCTGCGCCTTTTTTTCGGTGCGCAATGCCTCAAGCTTGTTCTTTTTTTCCTGTTCATTTACTTTTTTCAAAGATATGTCTACCTGGTTTTTTGTCCTGTCAATCCTAACTACCTTTGCCACGTGCTTTTGGCCTTCGGATATGAATTCATGGATGTTTTTTATCCATCTTGGCGCTACGTCTGATATATGTACGAACGCTTCCATATCCTTATATTCAGGAAGGACGCAAGACGCGCCGTAGGGGATTATTTTTTTTATTACTGCCAGAACCAGTTCGTCTTGCTCAGGAAATTCGGCTATGCCAACCACCGTTAGTCAAGCTCTTCAATTACTTTTGCAAGTATGTTTGCCCTGCCGCCCTTTGGCTCGGAAATTGTTTCCTTGCACTGGCTGCAATCTATCTTGTGAGTAGCGTGGCTGAATATTACCTGTTCATTGCCGCACTTGCACTTTACTTTTAAGTATTTTGATGCCATTTGTTCACCTTTAAGCCTTTAGTTCGATTTTCTTGGTCGTCCTTGTCCCGATTATCCGTTCCTGCTTCTTTTTGCAAGTTGGGCATTCCAGAATTATCTTTTGCCTCTTTCCCTGCTTCTTTACGGTCTTTTCGCCTGCACGCTTGCCACCGTGGCCTTCCAGGCTTCGGTTGTGCGCGCGGTTGCCTGCTGCCATGCTCCTTGCCCTGCCCTTGCTGGCTACCTTGACCTTGTGGACTGCATGCTTTTTGCAGAAAGGACAATATGCATTGACTTCCTTTGGATATTTCATAGTTTTTCACCTGTATTGTTTGATTTATTTTTTTGTTAGCATGATGCTGATTTATTCTTGTAATCCGGGCGTATTTATTTGCCCCTATAACGATTCCGCCATCTTTGCGTTCAACAGCCATTCCGCTTCATCTTTTGGAAGCAGCGGCTGTTCTCCCGGTTTATACGGCCCGTAAACGTTCTTATCCAATCCGGTGTATTTTTCCACCTGTTGGGTTATTTTCACCTTCAATATTCTTCCATTCTGGCTGTTTTCAGTGTTCCAGAGCCCCTTTACCGTTTCCCTCATCTGGAGGACGGTTTCCGAGAGCCTGAAAAGGAATTCCTTTTCTTCCGGAGTCAATCCGTTGCCTTCGGTTTCACCCCTCAATGACATAAGCACGATTTTTTCCTCGCGCTTTGCCTGGATTCCGATAATTGTTTTCCTTGTGTTTTCGAACTCCTTTATTGCCATTATGGATTGGGCGGCCATTGCGTCTTCCTTCTTCTTGGCAAGAAGCTCAGCGACGTCCTTGTAGAAAGCATCTTCAAGCTTTACTATCGCAGCGCTTTCCATCTCGCGTTTCTGGATTTCCCTCAACGAAGAATACGAAAGCATAAGACCTACCCTGCAAAACATTATTCTGTAAGGTTAGGTTTAAAAGCCCATCTCACGGGCGGGTGTCAAACTTACTGGGCGTTTATTTTTATTTGTTTGCGTTTATATAAAACCAAGTATGGACTTAATTCGTGTTTCTGGCGTAAAAGAAGCAATTGAAAAATTGGCTCCATTCATGGTTGGGCATAGGATGGAAATTAAACGCCTTTTCCAAGACCAGGATTATTTTTGGAAGCACATTCATCGCCCGGGATTCCAATTGCGCGGCACGCGAAGCGGGTTGTTCAGGGATTTTAACGAACCTCACGGGCCAAACAAATATTATTTTTATGGGGCGCATGTTGATTCGCCGAAAGGCACTGGACGCAGATTTGTTCCCGATTGCGATGCGCTCAGTAGAGTGGATGGCGTTGATTCTTTCCGCGGGGCGTTTTTTTTCAAAGATGGGTCTGTTCCTTCATGCCTTGAAAAATGCAGGAACTCTTTGCATGGAAGGCTTTCTCGGATTCCAATCCACCTTGACGACGGAACGATAGTCACTATTGTTTCCATGCAGGGGTGTAGGTCTGGACTTGGTTGCTGGGATCGCGCATCCGGACGGTATGTCCCGGTTAAACCAGAAGCTGGTTCGGAAACTGGAGTTCATAATCTCATATTCCCGGATTTTGGCTATGTATCTGTAGGCATGTTTGCACCGAATGTATGCTCTGAAAGACTTGATTCGGATATCTTTGATGGTGCGCGATCAACTCATGAAGCATGGGATTTTTTTCATCTTGATCCAACTCCGCTTGTAAGAATGTCTTTTGATAGATTTGAAACTTCGAGAAGCATGGCAGAAACCAAGTTAGCTCTTGAATTTGTTTTCGAGATTGACCCGAATTTGCTGACTAAGCCGGGCATACATGGTGTGGGAAAATTTCCCGTAAACAAAATTGGTAATCCCGTGCTTTCTCCGCCAAGTATCTTCCTTAATTTCCATGAGTCGGACGAGCCAATCCTTTTCATTGAAGTCCAGAAAGAAGCTGAGAAAACCAGGATTCTTGTTGATACTGGATTCGAGCCGTTGCTCTATCCTGGATTGATGAAATAAGGTTGCTTACCGTTGGCTCGCAGCAAAATGAACCGCAAACAAGATAATTCCGAATCCCGCAACCATCCCGCCCGTAGTTTTCATATTGAACAATAGGATTAGCCCTAATTCTGCAAGGACCGCAAGGATGGAGAAAAGCCAAAACTTCCACAGTATGTAATTCATGTCGAACGATTTCGGGGAATTTTTCCGCCCGAGAATCCAGCTTCCGTCAAGAAACAAAGCGTACGGGAAGCGGGCGAATATTTTTTTGTTTATTTTTCCGAACGAGACGATTATCGATAAGATTCCGAACAGCATGGCTAACGAATAAGATATCGCTGGCGGAATGGAAAATGAACTAGGTTCGGAATAAAATAAATTAAGCGCAAAAAGCGCGAGAATGCAAAGTAGCGGACCTAGCCACAATCCGTATTTGTCCCAAGAAAGCAAGTATTTCCATGCACATGACTGTTGTGCATTTTTTTTATCTGCCATAGCTTTCTCTTTCCAAATGAACATTTATTAATCTTCAGCGTGGAAAAGCAAATATGCAAAAATCCAGCTTTTTATTTCTATTGACGTTGAGCGCTGTTGCGCTTTTGGCTGCTTACCATGCAACACTTTCCGGGCCTACGTCCTCATTATTCATAAGGTTTTTGGGCTTGTCTGGATTTATGCTCCTCTCATTAACGCTCATGATTGGCCCGTTAATTACAATTTGGCCAAATTCGTTCGGGCAGCTTTTTGAGCCAAGGCGGGCATTGGGCATCCTATCCGCAGTTTTTGTCTTCATTCATATTTTTCTAGTTTCTATGATGTACTTCAACTTTAATGTTGTGAAAATTCTTTCCTTTTTGCCATTGCAGGTTGGCGCAGTAGCAGCATTCCTTTTTGCTGTCCTGACGATTACCTCAAGCGATTATGCAATAAAAAAACTTGGCAAATTTTGGAAGCCAGTCCAACAGCTTACCTATCTGGCGTTTATTTTTTCATTTACCCATCTTATACTCATTGAAAGATTAATCGAAGGCGCAAGGCCTGCAAATCTTGCAGAGCTTTCAATAATGCTGTTTGCGGTTCTTGCTGTGGTTCTTCAGCTTGTCGGGTTTTTGAAAAGAAAAGGTCTTATCCTGAAAACCGCCGAAGCTGCAGCCAAGTAGTTGAAAAAATAAAGAGGCCATCTATTTTTGCAGCAAGCGTGTTCCCCCCATTTATATTCTTTTCGTACCATACTGTTGTTAGATGATTGCATGTATGTTTCTACTTCAGATCGGATAAAAGACAAAATGCGAGATCTTCAACGCATGCATACTGGCCGTGGGTATTATGGCAGGGATTATTGCCATAAGCATTGTGCTCGCAACCAAGAGCCCCATTTGGCATTTCGCAAAATAGCAGTAATATGCGACGCTATAATTGATCATGAGCATAATGGTTTCGGTCGAATGGGCAATGCTCAAAGTGAACAAAAATCCCGGGATTTACGTGATTTGCTAATAGCTGTCATTCGTGATCTCGGTTGTAATTGTAGATCCAGCCCAGATGAGGTTGCCAGACGTTTCATTCATCTCATTAGTGATGCTGCAACGGAAGTTCGTGCTGAACAAGCTAGAGGGATAGAAAGGGAAATACAAGATTATGATCCCGTCGCAGACATGCATGATACCGGGGCTCTTGCTAACTCGGATTTAATCAGGGCATGGAGAGACGGATTAAGAGATAGATTGAATATACCTCGGTTGGGAAGAGACGAGGATATACTAACATTACGTTTAGAAGAAGCTTTAGGGATACGGAAGGATTAATGCTGCCTATCTTATTTTTTATAATTTTAATTTTTTAAAGCGGCCTTTTAGCCACTGTCCCTCAGAACCTCACTCACCGAGATAATGTTGGTCTTGCCAAATTTGGCATTGTAGTGCTGATGACGCCATAATTTCTGATTTGATTAAAATGCAGGAAGAAAACACTCTGGCCCGTTCATAGGTCCGAAGCATGGGAGAAATTCACTCTCTCTTCCCGGAACTTATGGCGGCTACTGCTCCTGCCAGTGAAAAATTCGCACTACAAAATGGCTCGTGATGAAATGCCCTTTCAACGTTCAAATCACGTACATCCTGGGCAGTGGCGGTTGGACCGAATAGGGATTTTGCTTCTGCATCTGTTAAATCGGGAACAAGCGAGGTAGCTATTTCCATCTGTGCCTTGAATACCAAGCCTTCGGCCGTATGGGCAAAACCGCGCTGGTCAAAAATATATCTTAGACTAGGAACTGCGGCAATAATAGAGATTAATAATTTGGCACATTCAAATGCTGCAATGCGGGGCACTTCACCAATACCAAGATGCAGGGTCCATGCGCTTAATTCTGATTTTGTTAACTCAGCGAAATCTTTAGGGGTTCCTGTACGCGCCCATTCACGATAAACGATTGCGTTTACGTAATCGGGACCTTGTTTCAATAAACTTGCAGCGGACTGCTTCATTTGGTTTAACGCATCCTGTTCCTCCCTAGGAATTATACCTTCGTGCAATGGAGACATGATAGCAATTGTTCTGACATCTGCTGGCATTGATTTCCGGAAATAATCCGGATTTCTGAGAAGTATCAAATGTCTTGGATTATACTGAGCTGGCATACTTTTAGCTATGCATAGATATATTTAAATAACTACTATTTAACACAAATAACACCTAGCACTCTTCGTATTCTCTGCTTTGCAAATCCTCAACTCGGCGGAATGAGCTTACGCTAAGACAAAATAATAAAATGCAGGAAGAAAACACTCTGATCTGAGTTCCCAAGGTGTTAGTGACCTCTGATCTGATTAAAGTGCAGGGGGAAGGATTTTCAACCCGCCGAAGTTTTCACTTCAGCCTTTTTGGGAAGTTTTTGGCCGTCTGAAGAACGTATCCAAAAATTTCTTTGAACCTTCGAAGGCGCTAAGCCATCAGATTTCCTATCCCGCAATCGAGATTGGAAAGCGTGGATCTTGAGTCTGGCACGTTTGACCGCTTCGCTACCCCTGCAAACGAACGTAAGTGAGTTTGCTGGGAGCCATTTTCCGAAAAAGGAAAATTGGATCCCTGCATAAGTAAAAGTTAGATTTGTTCGCCTTGTTTTTTAATTATTCGTTTTTCATCCATTGCCAGCGATTCTGTTTTTATCTGGTTTTTTTACCTATCGATATCTTTATATACTATTTCATATCTAATTGTTATCAGTTAATAACTATTGGTGATTAAAATGACAAAAGGCGTTCAAGTATTGCTAATGGAACATTCCCCTACTCTCAACACCGTAATTATGGTGGAAGATGCCATTAAAAACGCGAAAGAAAGCGCAGTGAGCATTGCGGAGATAAAACGGCTACTGCCAAAGCAAGTGAACCATAACACCCTCAAAACAATTTTATTTTACCTAGAAGAAAGCAATAAGATAGTCGTAACCTTGAAAGGCATAACTTGGATACACAATCCGAATACTAACCTGAAAAAGGCAATCGCGAGAGGGATGGAAGTATGAAAATCGTGCGTGTCGTTCTTTCTCCAGACGCAGAAGAGGTTTACAAATACCTGAACGAGCACGCAGCGCATTCAAAAACCGAGCATACGTTTTTTAATTCTGTCTTAAGGAAAATCGAACTAATCAAGGCAAATCCTCATTATGGGGATTCAATATCAAAGAAGCTCATCCCGCGTGAATATCAGGTGAAATACGGAGTAAACAATCTTTTTCGTGTCGAACTTCCGAACTATTGACGGATGCTATATACGCTAACGGAAGGGGAAAGCCAAATTGAGATCGTTGCGTTCGTGCTGGATATTGTTGATCACAAGAAATACGATAAAAAGTTTGGGTATTGAGAACGCGTCCATTATTTCTATTTTTTAACTATTTCTTTTCTTTCAAATATTCTTCCGCCTCGTCAACTCCAATGCAAAGCTTCTCAAAAAGCTCGTGGGGGTCGAAAAGGCTTACCTTTCCGGAAACTGCATTCTCAAGCGATTTGAGCGCGACTTCGCGGACGGATAATTTTTCATCCTTGTTTTTCTTTATCCGTTCAATCCGTTCCCGGATATTGGCGCTGTCCAGCGTATTATCAATGAATAATAATCTGTCTAATCCAAAATCCGATGAAAAGTCCGGGGCATTAATTCCCTCCCTCATTTTTCCAGCCAGCTTAATCCTGATTATCGCTTCGCTATCTTTCGCACGCAAATCCAGAACTTTTTCGCTGACTGCATTTTTCGCTTCTTCCAGCCCCGCATCTTTCAGTTCAATTTCTCCAAAAAAGAATTTCCTGTGTTTTGTCTCGACAAATTCGCTTTTCTTTGTTTTAGTATCGAAAATAATATACCCGCGCGGTTCGGTTTCCTCTTTCTTCAATTGGGTAACTACCGTGCTTCCTGGAATAATCAGCCGCCCGTCAAGAAATTGTTTTCGGTCGTGGATATGCCCATTGATAATCAAATCAAACGGCAATCCATCCAAATCTTCAACTGACATGCATTGCTGGCCTTCAATGTGGTTTTCATTAATCATCTGGTGGAGTACAAGTACGCGGAACTGTCCATTGCTTGCATCATTCGTTTTCTGTTCCTTTACCTCCTCAATGCATTTTTTTATCGCAGTTAGCGCATACTCTTCCGGGACGCTTCCAATCCCAAGAATAAACGCCTTTTCTCCGTCTTTTTCAAATATCCTGCCCGTACCGTGCAAATAGTCTATTGTTCCTGCAGTTGCAAGCAATTGCACCGGATTGGTCAAGTCCTTGCTTCTCCGTTCATGGTTCCCATGAATTGCAAAAACCGGGATTTTCACCTTTTCAAATATTTCAACTGCCCGTTTTATGGTTTCCAATTTCGGGATTTTAATATCAAAAACATCTCCTGCGCAGATTATGCAGTCTGCCTTTCCGTCCGCATCAAGGAAAGCTGCCTCTGCCTGTGTAAAAGAATCTTCCTCAAAACGTGCGTATCCGAGGTGCATGTCGGATATTATTGCAATTTTCACAATCAAGGATTTACATCTAAAAGTTAAAAACTAATCGGAATATTTGGCGTGCCGTCCGGAGCGGATGGCAACACTCTCAAGAGCTCGTTAAGCTATCCGCGATGGACCACGAGCGCATAACTGAGAATCGAATGGTGAAGCGCGACCAAGGTGCCGAAGCTATCGAACTGCTTCACCTTATTGGCTCGTAGACTTCAAATACCTTTGCACCCACGTGATATTTTATAAAATTTGCAGTGTGGAACGAAAGATATTTTGCGTAACCCCATTTCCTTATGCGCCTCATTGAAACATAGCAAATTGCGTTCGGGCAATAGACTACCTTCCCCGCCTTCATCAGCCTTCTCATCAGGTCCGTATCTTCTGCAGTGTGCATGCCTGAGTCATAGCCGCCTACTTTTTCGTATGCTTCCCGGCTTATTGCCAGGTTCATTGCTGCTGCAAACGGGATCTTTACTTGATAGGTAAAAGATGCAACCGGGTTGAGCACTTTCTCAGCAAAAAGTTTTTCTACTCGGCTTCCATTTAATGGAAGGAGTTTTCCGCATGTTGCGACCGTTTTGCCCTTGACCGGCCTTGTCAATTCTTCCAGCCAATTTGGCGGGTAATACGCATCCGCATCGGCCGAAACAAGAACTTTTCCAGTTGCTTTTTTGGCAGCCGCTTCCCTTCCTGCAGCGATAACCCCTGGTTCAACCTTGGTAATTTTGCATTTAAACTCTCTTGCAATATCCACTGTCCTGTCCGTGCTCTTTCCATCCCCTAGGATTATCTCGAATTTTTTGTCAGTGTGCTGGTTTACGATGGATCCGAGAGTATCGCGTATGTACTTCTCTTCGTTGAGCGTTGCCATGATGATGGAAATATCCATGGAGAGAAAGAAGTGCAGATAATTTAAAAAGCGTTCTGGAAGCGGTGGTTGGCGATTTAATCGGTTTTTTTAGGTTCATTTTCGAATAGAGGCCTGTGAATATCCGGTCTTAGCCGATCAAGCATTCCTTCCAATGTTTCA
>JBAYGV010000022.1:0-9195 GCA_041666445.1 Candidatus Micrarchaeia archaeon
AACCCTTATTTGGCTTATTCCGCAGTAGTTGCTGCGGGAATTGACGGGATAAAGAATAAGACCGAATGCGGCGACCCGTCTGATGAGGAAGGCAAAAAAGGAAAGGCAAAATTATTGCCTGAAAGCCTGAAGGAAGCAGTTAGTGCGTTAGAAAGCGATTCCAAATTCCTGAAAGGGGTTTTCTCTGCTGAGATAATTGGCGATTACCTGAGCATGAAGCTCAGCGAGCACAGGGAAAGCGCAAAGGCAATTTCCGGATGGGAGATGAACAGGTATTTCAACGTGTAAAGAGTAATGCTCAGTGAGTGGGTTTTGCACCATGAACACAATCCAATCCCGAACAAATTATAGGTTTCCGAATAAGGTAGTTCCATTTTTCAAAGGATTAGCGCATGGAGAGCCGTTGGTGGAAGTTGCGCGCGAAGGATTGAAACGGGATGTTAAGCCATATACGCGGGCGGTTTACGAATTAAGAGTGAATGGAAAGGAAAAAGCAGTTGAACGATTGGCTGAAAGAACGGAACAGGAACACGATGAAATGGGCCTAGTTGCGAGAAAACGGGACGATAGAGGCTCGGATTTGGCCATTGTTTGTGGAATGTTGGCAGCTGCTGGCGGGAGTATATTAACGGAAGCGAGTAAATTTTTTGTAAGCTTGGGGATTACGGCCAATCTAATACTTGATGCAATTTTGGTAGCTACGGTAACAATTGGCATAGTTGGAGTATACGTCTCAAAAAAAGCTGGAAAAATACAAGATATTTGCGATGGGGCAGCATTTGCGAGAATCTCGAAAAGATATGCGGAAGCGGATAGAAAAATTAGAGAAGCAATGGTGCGGCTTCTTGAATCGGAATCCAGAAGTTGACGGACGATTTAAAGGGATACGCTATACCGTACCCCTACCCAATTTTAACTGTATACCCCATCATTTACCATTTAAAAACTGTTTCTTTTTTATTAATTTCATGGGTCAGCTAGTGATAACTCAGTCAAGACGCCAAGAGCTAGACAAACGTTATTGGAACGTAATTGGCGGAACTGAAATTGGAGGCAAAGCGCAAGCACTGCGAGATGCAACCCCAGCAGCCATAGAAGCAAGATTTTTCATGCCTAAAAGAATTGTTGCTGGAATGGAGAGGTTCACAAGCCACCCAGGATGGGAGTACGCAAAAGAACTATTGGCCCAGAGAAAAAAATTAGACGATATGCTCACCGGCATAGGAAATCCTAACGCTAATACGTTCGGAGTGTTTGATGCCCAGAGATTACTGGCTGGAACAAAGTTCAGTGATGATGAAGAGCGAATGCTCGTTGAAATATTCAAGCGAATACCTGCCGGAACCCCTTGGATAGCGCGTTCATCTGCCCATGGCGATGCATGCGGAAACGGAAATTATGCAAGCAGGTTCATATTCAACTATGGAACAGAACAAGAACGTTTTGCAGAGTTTAAGCTCGCGGTAATGGGAGTCGTAATGAGCCAGTATTCGCTCGATGCGATTGCCTACAGGAAAGATTTGAACTTGCCGGAAGGAGTGGCAGTGATGCTTGAACCTGTTTTCGGGGCATGGTGGAAAAGTGGTTGGGAACATTTGAGCCACCGAAGATATTTCGGGCCGGATTATGGAGGAATATCTGTTTATGGAAATAAAAATTTTGAAGGTTTTACAGTCATCTGCAAAGGGCTGCCAACAAGCGCAGTAAGAAACATTGGCGTACGCATAGATTATGATGATTTATTTGATATTTCTAGAAATACGCTTGGCGAGTATTATGCTAACTCATATGCAAACACCCCACAAGTTGAGGGCAGGTCGGAATTATTGCGTGGAGAATTCTTGGAAATGAATGAAAGAAAGCTGGATAGCGACGATAGGCTGGAACGTGAAGTAAGAGGTACAGAACGCATTTCTAGAATGAATCTGGAATGGCTTGCCGGTGCACACGACCAACTTAACGACGAATTAGGCATGTTCACGTATATTGAATATGGCGCACTCGCAAAAAGAAACGAAGAACCGCAAATCGCACTCATTCAGGTCGCACCCCTAAAACATAGTGAAGAACCAAAATGGGTATGCCAGGGGGGAAGAGCGATTGCAATGGGAAAGGCGGTTGAAAGCGGGGGAACAAAAGCATGCGATGGAATAATTATAGTAAAAACTGCGGAAGCGCTGGAAAGATTGCGAGAGTATAATGGGGCGAACAACGGGTATGTATTGATATTCTGGCAGCCAGCACTCTTGAGGTTGGCAGGCAAGCTGGGCTATGCAGATACTAATGGCGCGAATGCGATATTTTACGATGCAAGTGAAAATTCAGCTAGCGAGGGGCATAGAAGCTTGGAAGGGCATCTTGGCGGAGGGCCAAAGGAACGCGGATGCATAACTGGCGGAGGAAGAAACATAGAAAAACAATTGGAAGGGCTGCTGGGACCATCAGATATAGTAGAAGATACTGAAGAAGTCAGGATATACCGTACGAGAGTAATTGTAGACGCACGATTGAGAGAGCAGAGTTGGACAATGGAACTGGCAGACCAAGTGAAATCATGACAACCAAACTGACAAGAGAACAGCTCGATGCAAGGCTTTGGAGAGTGGTTGGCGGGCAGAATATGGGGGATAAAGCCCTGTGGCTCAGAAGGTATAGTTTGGAGGCAGTTCAATCAGGATTCAGCATGAGTAGAAGGACAGTTGCCGCAATGGAAGCTTTCAAAAGCCCGGAAAGATGGGAAATTGCAAAAGGATTGCTCGAAGAAGGATTGCCAATAGAACACGTGACAAATGCAATAGATAGTGGAAGCGGGGATTACATTTATGGAAGGGACCCGTCGAGATTGATTGCACAGACAAGATTGACAGATAATGAAGAACGGATTATTTTTGAAGTAATGAAGCGCTATGGAAAGAATATTCCGCTTGCGGTGCGTTCATCTGCTTTTGGTGATGCGAGCGGAAACGGGAATTATTCAAGCGCATTCGTATGGGCAAGAACAGAAGAGGAAAGAAGAAAATATTTCAGGCTTGCATGCATCGAGGTTTTGCTAAGCCAGTTCAAGCCTGCTGCACTTGCATATCGGAGGGATTTCAGCCTTCCGGAAGGGATTGCAATAATGGTTGAGCCGGTGGCAGGAATAAGGTGGAAAGGAAAACATGAAAAAGAACGTACATACTTCGGACCAGAATATGGAGGCTATGCAATAAGCGGAACAATGGATTTTGGCGCGTTTTCTATAATATGGCCCGGTCTGCCCACAAAGGCAGTGGAAATGCATGGCATTCGGATTTCCCCTAATGACTATGAAGAACTATTTGGAATGACGTTCGACAACTGGAGGAAAACTGAAAAAGCAAAATCACGGTTTGGAAACGTAAGCGGAGAACTCCTGAATTTGAATGAACTAATGATAATTGATTGTACAGTAGGGGTAATGGACACTAGGCATATTTCAGAAAAAATAGGAGACATGCCTACGGAGTGGCTATTCCAAAGGCTTGAAATGCTTGCCAGAGCGATTGGAAAAAGGTTGTATATAGAATTCGGTGCAGTTGCAAACCACAATGGCCCGCTTTCATTCCTGCTCCAGCTAGCAGAATATAAGCAATCAAAGGACGCAAATTTCTCGGATTTGGGCGTTGTGCTTGCGAATGGAACATATGTAGAAAATGGCGGGGAAAAGGCATGTAAAGGAATAATGCTAGTGAAAAATGGGGGCGGGATAGAAGTATTGAAAACTGCCAACGTTAGGCATAGTGAATATTTGCTAGTCCTATCGACAAATGCGCTTAGAAATGCAAGAATACCTTATGATGAAGTAAATGGCGCAAATGTAATTCTGGAGAGCGGATGTGATGACAACCATGGAGGATTAGGTGGGCATTTTACCGGAACTCCAAGAGAAAGAGGAGTAGTTCTTGCGGGTGGAGGAGGAATAATCGAGCAGTTAGAGCAGCAATTGGGCGAGCCAGCATTCAAGGTTGCTGATTTATTCTCAAGATATGATGCAAAAGTCTGTGTCCGTGCGAGCGTAAAGGAACAACGAGTTACGATAGAACAGGTGGATGACTAAATGCAAACCCACCGAACAGCTATTGTTGATGTTTTGCGTGCGCGGAAGGTTCAGCTTTTGGACCGAAGGTATTGGAACGTGATTGGCGGACAGGAGATTGGAGCTAAAGCAGGAGATAGAAGAAGATTTACCCAATTAATTCAAGAAGCAGGATTTACTCTTTACCCAGCAGAAGTGCTTGCCAGCGAATTCTTTGGAGGAGTGGACAGGAGAATGCAGGAAAGTGGTATACGCATTACTGCTGGCAAAACGATGGGCGATTTATGGCAATCGCTTACTTTTGACCCAAACGAAGCAAGAATTATTGCTGAGATTTCAAGGAGATTCAACGGAACACCGCTTGCTGTGCGCTCTTCAGCTCCTTGGGATTCGGGAGGAAACGGAATTGGAGATACCGAATTCTGCGGAAACGCGAAACAAGAACCGGAAAACGTTCGTGCACTTTTGAATGCGATAAAAATTGTATGGGCAAGCCAGTTTTCAGAGGATGCAGTTGCGTTCCGGGCTGCTTTGAAAGCAAAATCTGGAATGGCAGTATTGGTAGAGCCTGTTTTTGGTGCATTACAAAATGAAGAGAAAAATATTTTCGGACCAGATTTTGGAGGGATTGCCTATACTGATAGTTTCCGCGGACCATATTTGCGGTTTGCAGCAGGAATACCCATAAATGTAGTTAACGGCGGTGGCGTTCATATAACAAAAGCAAACAATTTGCGGATTGCTGACATTGGAGCAAATAGTTACCAGCTGGCATTCGCTAGATTGGTTCCGATATATAACGCCAAATATGGGGCGATGCTGGCAACCGAAGGGACGTTTATGGATTTGAGCGATTCTGAACACCCAAGCACTATTGAAACGGTTCGAAACAATATTATGGAGGAAATGAATTTTGATTGGCTGTTTGAAAAGCTAGAGCGATTGCGAAATTTGGCCGGAGTCCCATTATACGTAGAATGGGCCGTAAGAGAATTGGATGGAAAGCCAGATGTTGCAATTACCCAAATATCGGAAGTAAGAAAAAATACGAAAATATATGACTTTTCAAATGTAAAAGCTCCGGTTTTGGAAGCGAATTATGTTGAAAACGGAGGGCAGGCCGAATGCAAAGAAATCGTTTATATACAAAGCGAAGATGAAATTCCGATACTTGAGCAATATAATAAAACCCATAGCGGATATTTGCTGCTTTTTGACCAAAAATTGATACACCGAATTTTACTTGACCGAAAATTATTGAAATTCCATAATCTCAGCAATGCATCCGCAGTAATTGAAATTGGAATTGTATCCAGCGTCCAGTTTAATGGCCTGGATTCCCATTTCGGCGGTGCGCTAAAGCAAGCGGGAAAAATAGTCGCAAGCGCTGTAAGCTTTAATCCAGATTCAAGGCTAAAAAACCATGAAAAGAAATTAGAATTTACTGAAGAAACTCCTGCAGAACAAACCGGTGCGCCAGTGGTAGCATTCGCCTCATTATCTGATTACTTGGAATCATTACATGCCTCGCCACCGAAACCAAAAAATGCTTTTGGAAAGCTGGTCGAACGATTAAGAACTGCTTGGGGAAGAAAGGAACCACAGGTTGAAACTTCAATTCAAGCTCCCGCGCAACCAACAGTACAGCCCGCAACGCAACGGCCAACGAGCAATGCGAAATTAACGGTTTTCAAGGTAAAATGCAGGGTAACCGCATGTGAAAAACAGCAGCTGGCAACGGTTGAGATTGTTAAGTAGAGAGAATAAAGAAAAAAATCGAAACAGAACGAATCTGGTTAAAATAGAAAATTAAAAACAAAGAAAAAATAAAAAATAGGGAAAAAACTTTAGTCTTCTCCCATGCCCATTCCACCTGGCATTCCTCCCGGCGGCATTGACGGGCCTTTTCCTCTTGAGCTGATTATGTCGTCAATCCTAAGCACCAATCTTGCGGTTTCGGTTGCAGATGAGATTGCCTGTTTCTTGACTTTTTCAGGCTCCAATATTCCGATTTCCTTGAGGTTTGCAACTTTCCCATTCATTACATCAACGCCAAAGAACTTCCCGTCGTCTTTCTTGTGCCTGCTCTTCAATGTAACCAAAGTGTCAATCGCATCCATTCCTGCGTTTTCAGCAAGAGTTCGCGGTATGCTTTCAAGCGCTTCTGCAAATGCCTGGATTGCCAATTGTTCACGCCCACCGATTTCGGTTGCGTATTCCAAAAGCGATTTGCTAAGAATCATTTCTATTGCGCCTCCGCCGATTACATATTTGCCAAGCTCCAATGCAGAAACTACTGCACCGCGGGCATCTACGACTGCGCGTTCAACCTCGCTTACTACGTGGTCTGTCCCGCCTCTAACGAATATGGTAACGCTCTTCGGGTCTTTGCAGTTCTGGACGAAAACCATTGATTCTCCTGATATTTTCTTTTCGTCAATTGTTCCTGCATTTCCTAAATCTGCTGCTTTCACATCTTCCAAAGTTGAAGCGATTTTTGCTCCGGTTGCCCTTGCCAATTTCTCCATGTCGCTCTTTTTCACCCTGCGGACTGCGGATACTCCTTTTTTGGATAAATAGTGCTGGACGAGGTCATCTATTCCTTTTTGGCAGAAAACAAAGTTTGCACCGCTTGATGCAATCTTGTCTACCATGTCCCTCATCATTTTTTCCTCCTGCTTCAGGAATGCGTCCATCTGGTCTGGAGAGGTAATTTCGATTTTTGCATCGGTCTCCGTCTTTTCAATCTCCAATGCTGCGTCAAGCAAAAGGATTTTTCCATCCTTTACGTTCTTTGGCATTCCACTGTGAACGATTTCCTTGTCAATAAGGACACCTTGGATTAATTCGGTGTCGGAGATTTCTCCCCCTGCCTTTTTCTCGATTTTTATCAGGTCATTGTCGATTACGAATTTTCCATTCTTCTTTTCAGCAACCTGCTTTACTGCGCCGACGATTATGTCTGCGATTTTTCCCTTGTCTGTTACGGTTCCAATGCCTTTTGAACTCATGGCAACCATTGCGATTTTCCTGAGGGTTTCTGTATCAGTAGAAGTAACTGCTTCGGAATTGGCATGAAGGGTATCTTCAACTTTCTTTGCTGCGAGTTCATAGCCCTTGATTATCGTTGTTGGGTGAATGTTCTGGTCAAGCAAATCCCCTGCTTTCTTCAAGAGGTTGCCTGCGATTACTACGCTGGTAGTTGTTCCGTCCCCAACTTCCTTGTCCTGTGTTTTAGCAATCTCAACCATTAATTTTGCTGCCGGGTGGTCAACGTTCATTTCTTCCAAAATAGTTGCCCCGTCGTTTGTGATTACAATGTCTCCAAGGTCGCTTACGAGCATCTTGTCCATCCCTTTCGGGCCCAAGGTCGTCTTGATAATGTTTGCGACTGCGTATCCAATGGCAATGTTGATTCTCATTGCGTCCCTTCCAATAATCCTCTGCGAGCCTTCCGGCAAAGCATAGGTTTGATCTCCGCTAACTTGTCGTGCCATAATTTCACCATTTTAGTTTTTCAAAGATTAGATTGTTCTTTTTATTTTGTTTTAGAAGATGACTTCTAATCGTTTTCCTGTATTTTGTATGTCTGAAAAGGTTTAAAAAACTTGGGAAGATGTTTCCGGGCGGATTATACTCGAACGAGATGTTCCCTCCGATTCATGATTGGTTTGGCGGACGGCGGAAGCCCGAAACTTTTGTTCCAGCGGCGATGCCATTCACAAGGATTTAAATTCATGGGGGACCAGATTAGACGGCTGCTTTGTTCTTTAATGAATTGTTGGTGCGCCTGAAATATCTGAATTGGAGAATTATCATATACGTTGCCCAAATCGTAGCCCCGGGATCCGGAACGCAAACAGGATACGCATACCTTGCCATCTGCCCTTAAGCCAAATACTGGCCGATCGGAATGCTTTGTTGCGTCACAATCTGTAGCGTCATAGAAAGCAGGAAATATGCTTGGTTTTGTTGACATTGCAGGACGGCCGATATGCAGTTCCATGCAGCCGTTGCTTATAACGTGCGGAACACCGAACCGTTGTTGATATTGCTTAAGCACTAGACTCAGCCTTCCCTGCTCCCCTTCAAAATCAGGAGGCATTGCCCTAATCTGCGCCTTTACAGAACGAACTCCCGCAACCAAACGGAATGTTTCTTCCATGCAGCCAAAATATTCTCTTGGGTCCATCCCGTGGGACTCGTTAAAGCTTATGAATAATCGTAAACGGGACAGTGCGTCATTTCCGAGTTGGTCGAGGCCTTCTAGAACAGGAGTTCCTATTTTTTGATTGACCGGAAGAAGGCCGGCAGTAGTGAATGAAACTTGAAGATTTAAATCGCACAACAGAAAGTTCAAAATGTCTAGCAAATTTTTTCCCAATTGCTTGTCTTGATAAATCAGGGGCTCGCCATCCCCTAGGACAATATTAGAATATGGTATCAGCCCATCGCTGGCAAAAGCGGTTGTTACTAATGAAAATGGCATCATTGGACCAGTAGGAACGGAAACATTAGAGCAATATGAGCAATTTCGGAAACACCTTTCTGAGACATAAAGTTCTTGAACTGGCAAAACCGGCCCGCCTTCCCTTGCAATATATGACTTCCAGTAAGCAGGATCGAAATCCTTAGGGTTTAATTGAAATTCGGAGCTATGGCTGGTTCGCTTCAAAAAATCAAGCATGACAGAAAAATATATTGGATAAGTTTTAAAAAGTGTTATGTTTTGGTTAATTGATAGGTTACGAACGTTCGAAACGCCTTCAGTCCGGCTCTATGTGTATATTCACTTCCTTTACTTCCGGGACTTTTTTGATTACGTTTCCCTTTATCTCGTGGGCTATTTTATGCGCCCGGGTAACGTGCGTATTGTGCGGGAGATGGATGTGAACGTCAACCCAGATTCCATGCCCTGCCATCCTTGCTTTTAGCTTATGGTAGCGGGTTATCCGCTTTTCCTTGATGAAAACATTCTCTATTTTTTCCATCGTCTCCTGGCCAGGGCTGAAATCCATGAATACCTTGAAGGATTTGAAGCCAAGCTCAAACGAAATGTAGAGCATGATTACTGCAACGCAAACTGCGGATAATGGGTCTCCTATTGGAAACCCGAACTTAACTAAAATAAGCCCGATTAA
>JBAYGV010000023.1:0-9133 GCA_041666445.1 Candidatus Micrarchaeia archaeon
CCAAATGTATTGGACGGTTGGGGACTGGATGAAAATGCCTAACAGCAATCTTGAAATTCAGTATAACGGAAACTCAAGCTTTACAATTTGGCCGAGCATAGTAAAATTAGGCGAAGGCGAAATGGCAGCATTTGGCTCTCCAAACAATGTTGGGGTCAAAATAAAGGAAATAACCGAAACAGTAGGGGTTGGGCCAAATTGCACAATCTCAAATAAAAAGGCAAGCCTCAATTTCGGCTGGATTCCGGAACCAACGACAGCATACACGCTTGCAGAAGGAGAAACTGCCAACTGGGGAAGCTATAGCGTAACCGCAACTGGAATAACAATGACGGCAACCCCGAGCAGAGGACCAAACGCTGGCACCTGCGTAATAAGCAATGAAAAAGCCACCTTGTCGGTAAAACGGGTTTGAACTTTTTCCTTTCTTTTTTCTCTTTTAAATTTTTATTTTTTCATTCTTCTTTAATTTTCTTGTTTTTTCTTCTATTTACCCGCTTTTATCACCCCTTTTATTTCTTTTCTTCCTATTTCTGCATGATTGATTAAATGAAGACCTGCGAATTGTCAAAAAAGCTTTCGAGATTTGGCTCACGCCCAGGGCTGGAACGGATAGCAAAAATAATGGAAAGGCTCGGGCATCCGGAAAAAGAAATGAAAGTTATTCTCGTAACAGGAACCAATGGGAAAGGCTCGGTTACCAACTATCTCTCAAGCATATTGAAAGAGGCAGGATATAGGACCGGAAGCTATTTCTCTCCCCATCTTGTAGAATGGAACGAACGGATTTGCATTGACGGAAAGCAGATAGCTGACGCAACGTTCAAGAAATACGAGCGGATTTTGCTGGATTTGCTTGATGATGGATTTGAAATGACCGAATTCGAGGCGCTTACGGCCATGGCTTACAAGTATTTTGCAGATGAAAAGTGCGATTTTGCAGTAATGGAAATAGGGATGGGAGGAAAGCTGGATGCGACCAATATTGCAGAAGAGGCGGTTTCAGTAATAACCAACGTTGACTTGGAACATACGGAATACCTTGGGAGTACGGCCTCGGAAATTGCAGAGGAAAAGGCAGGGGTCATGAAAAAGGGGGTTTGCATAACCGGGGCGGATGGGATTGCTTTGGAGATAATCAAGCAAATATCCAACAGGAGAGGAATAGAATTGCGGGTTTTGAATGAAAATATTTTTGCAAAGCCTGTTGAAATAAACATAAAGCACGGAACTTTCAACTACGTCGGGCATGAATATATCAACGGGCTGGAGGTAATGCTTTTGGGAAGGCACCAGATAGACAATGCCGCATTGGCGGTGGCGGTTGCGGAAGAGCTGGGAATAGACCAGGAAACGATAAAAAAAGGTCTGAAGAAAGCGACCAATGACGGACGGCTCCAGATGCTTAAGAACGAGCCGAAAGTAATTATTGACGGCGCTCACAATGTCCATGGAATAAAGGAATTAGTTGCAAATTTGAATTTGTTCGATTACGAACGGATTGTTTTGGTTTTCGGGGTAATGAAAGACAAGAATTGGAAGGAAATGCTAAAGCTGCTCGGGCCGCATTGCGATTTGATTGTTGCGAGCGAAGTCACTAATGAACGGAGCAAAAAATCAAAAGACGTGGCAAAGGAAGCGGAAAAATATGCCAAAACAATTGATGGCGGGAAGATTGGCGATGCCTATGCAGTTGCAAAGCAGAACGCAGGGAAAAAAGACCTTATTTTAGTTTGCGGGAGCCTCTATTTGCTTGGCGAATTTTTTGAAGTTATTAAAAGGAAAAGCAAGTGATTAGCCATTTTAAACCTTTTTGAACAATAGAACTAGCATGCAAATGCACTATAATCGAGTCTATAGGCTGATATATAGAAGCACCCCTACTACTCGCTGCAATAGGGATACTTGCATGGATAGGCGGCAGGTTTTCGGGGAATTGGCAAAAGACCTCTCGCTTCTTCTTGATAGGCCAAGCAATGCAACAGATGAAAGAAATGCGCTTATGATGGAAATAAAGGCAAATTGCCCAACCTGCCCAGATAGTATAAAACTTCAGTTATTGCAATCTACGATTGAACTTCTTAGGAGGATAAGGGATGCGGAAAAGGACATTGCTAGATTCTCGCATAGGATAGGAAGCGCTGCAGATTTGCCTGCTGGCTGCAAAGCTAGATGTGCAAGCACTTTTGAAACAAATATTGACATGGCAAGCATTGCCATTTCAGAACTTATTGGAGCGACGCAAACTGGCAGGCCGGATGTTGACAGGGAAATTGAAGCAATAGTGCATGCCCAGGCTTCCCATTGCTCATCCGGATGCAAAAATGCCCCAGATTTCCTGAGGGTATTGGAACGGGAGCTTAGGCAATATTTGAGCGAAGAAACTGGAGCAAATAAAACATCTGCAGCCGGTGGAGGGCGGGTAGAACGAACATATGAGCCATTCAGCATGGTCCCTAGCCCACAGGAAAGGGTGCAGGCAGCATTGCAAAGCCCATACGTCAATGAAGTATTCAAAATAACCGGCGATTACGGATCTGGAATTGCAAAAATGCACGCACAGGAATTTTTGGCTAGATGCAGAGCCGTGCTCACTGTTTTTGAATTGAATATCATAAGCGAACCGGATGGAGTAATGCTTGAGGTTCCAACTGCGGACCCAGTAGTAAGATTAAACGCGTTGGTAGAAAAATGGAAAGGATTCTTTACAGCGGATAGCCCGGATATGGCGGAAAGGATTGCAAAAAGGCTAAAGGCAGTTTATATAATTGGCTCGAGAAGCGGATTCGACAGGGCGGAGAAAATAAAGGAAATAGTTGGAATCCTTCAAGAACTTGGGCAAACTATCGGGAATGCAACTGACCATGCAGGAGAATATTTGGAAAGGATAGAAGCAATAACGCTTAGGAGAAGATAAAAAACAAAAAAGAAATTTACGAAACCAGTGCGCTCAGAATCCCAAGCAATTGAGGCCTTCCTGCCAAAACTTTTGCAACCGGCCCTGCAAACTGGCCTTTCATTACCTGGTTCAAATCTTGGTCGGTTATCGCGTTGAAAATATAATTCAAGTCATCGTCGGAAACTTTTTCCATCACTTTTCTCAGCATCAGCCGCTTGTTCATCTTCTTTCCAAGCCCGTCCCTCCAGATTTTTTCATATTCATAGAGCGTTGCCTTGGAAAAATCTTTTTTCTCAAATGCTTTTATCGCAGTATTTGCTGCGATTATTGCAGTTTCCATTGCAATGGCAATCCCTCCGCCATGAATCGGGTCGACTTGTTTTGCGCCGGTCCCAATCACCATGATGTTGTCCTTTACGAACTCGTCAATTGGTGAGCCAACGCTTATCACGCCGCCGAAATCGAGAAGGGTGCTTGCTTCCCTCAACTGCTTGTCGTTTTTAATGAACTGGTCTAACAGGATTTTCGGGTCGCTGCCTTTCATGTTGCCGCGCTTTGTGCCGTTCAAGACGGTTCCGCCAATGCCAATCCCAACGTTTGCCTTTTTGTCTGCTTTCGGGAAAATCCAAACATAGCCTCGCGGGGCAATCTGGTTTCCGAAATAAAGCTCGATTAGGTTTTCATGGTCATAGGGCTTCATTTCATATTCGTAGCAGGTATCAACATCGTATGGGTTGTGGACAGTTTTGAAGCCGGCTTTCCTTGCCATGATTGCTTCCATTCCTTCTGCTGAAATGACCAACGGTGCGGTTACCTCATAGGGTTCCCGTCCGCCGTGAGAAAGGACAACACCATTTATTTTGCCGTCTTTCTTTAAGTAGTCTAAGGCTCTTGTATAAACGTGGAATTCTGCTCCCTTGGCAACTGCCAATTCGGCGAGCCATTTGTCAAACATTTTCCTTTCCAAAACCCAGCCTTTTGTTTCTTCGTCTTTCCAGACAATGGATTTTCCATTCGGTGCAACTACTTTTGCGCCTTGAATAGGAGTTGAATAAACCTGTTTCGGAAGCTCCAGCCCTTCACGGATTATTTCCCTTGCCCCAAGTCCTTCGCCGCAGCGGACAGGATAGCCAATTTCCTTTCGTTTGTCAACAACTAAAACATCCAAGCCAGCCTGGGCTGCAATCCTTGAGAATGTGCTTCCAGACGGGCCGCCCCCAATAACTATAATGTCGTGATCATAACCTTTCATAGTTTCACCATTCGTTTTTCAGTTACCCAATAAATTTACCTTGGCTTCTGCTTGTCTGCAGGAAGGTCCTTTACGGATTTTACTCCCTTGTACATTTCAATCACGTTCGCCGGGCATATGCGAACACAAGCACCGCAGTCAATGCACTTCTCCGGGAAGTGCTCCATCCTTGTTCCAACGACTTCTATTGCGTTAACCGGGCATACTGAAGAGCATCCCACGCAAAGAATACATCCGCTATGGTCAATGGTTATCATTTCAACACCAATTAATGAGAGTTAATATTCTAGTTATATTATAAGCTCTGCGATTTTCCTTGCAAACTTCTTTGAAGCATGCGGGCCATCGGCAGTTACTACGTGGCCGCTGGCCACGACCTCTTCGTTTACCAGATTAACTTCTGCCTGCTTGAAAAGCCTGTGCGCTTCGTTGGACGGTGCAACGGTTGCCTTCTTTCCTTTCAGGACGCCTGCCTTTGCAAGAATCATTGGCGCAATGCAAATTGCCCCGACTATTTTCTGCCTGTTGAATGCATCCTTTACTAATTGGATAACTTCCGGGGAATCCATCAATCCGGCTGCGCCCCGACCGCCGACAAAAACTACCGCATCATATTCGTAAACTTTCGCTGTTTTGATAGTAATGGTTGGCTTTACGGTTGCGCCCAGCATTCCCTTTGCTTCCTCCAGCTTTGGCGCTGCAATATCAATCTTGTAGCCTAGGCTTTCAAAGACTTCCAAGGGCTCGAACAATTCTTCGTCCCTGAAATTAACCTGTGCGATGACCATCAATACGCGTACCATAGTAAAACCTCAAACCAATAATGAGGGGCAATGATTAAATTACTTAGGGAAAGAGTCGCTCGAAAGATGAATGGTGGGAACGCAGATAACGCCGCGAAATAACTATATAAATAGTTGTATTTACTAATACCCAGCGGTGTTACTGATGACTGATGAAAACCAATTAACCAAAACACAAACGAATGAAGCTTTTGCAATTGCGATGAGGATAGGGACTTGCAGGCCGGGAGGATTTGAAGAGGTTGGAGAGATATACTCCGAACTTAAAAAACGGAAAGGAGAATTGGAATTCAAGTATTCGCCTGGCGAGAAACGTACAATATATTCCGAACCTACAGCCGATGGAGAGATAGTCTTCTTACAGCTCAACCCGGGAGATAAAATTAGAATGACTCCTGAAGATTCCCGAGCCTATCTTGAAACACACCGAACGGAAATAATAGAAAAGGTAATTGTTGCCAGGATAACTGAATTGGAAAGAAACCATGATATGGCTGGATTATTGCAGATTGCATGCAACTTCAATGCAATGGAATTGTCAAGCGGATTCAAAAGCACGCTCATAAGCGCGATAAACGTAGTAAGGGCATTTGCACTAGAATGCGGAGATTTGAATTCTGTCCATATGCTACACGATGCAATAGCCAATGACTGGCTTACGGCTTTAAACGATAGCACACTAGTAATAATGGGCAGGGAAACTGCAGTTGCATTTAACATAGTTAAGAAAGCGCACGAACTGCACCGCGAATTTTGGCCAACACGACCAATGCCTGCAGATGTTTTGTCAAACGGAACGGTTCCGGCTCCGGGATGCGGATGTGGGGGGAGATGCAAACAACCTGGCCCGGCAGAAAGAAGGCCGATGCCAAGAAGAATGCTTCTCTAGTTAATTAGAATTGGTTTTTTCTTTCAATTTTTTTTCTCTTTAATTTTCTTATTTCTCGTACTTCTTTACCCCCATAAGTATATCTAGTTCATTAAGGGACATTTTCTTCAAGCCATACTTTTTCAGGTGCCAGTCTGCAGAAAAGATAACTTCAGACATTACTTTTTCTTTCACTTCTATATTTAATGTAACGCTCACGCAAACATCTCTATTTTTTCCTCAATACCACGAACATATGATCCTTGTCAAATGGCTCAAGCTTCAGCTTTTCTAAAACCTCGAACTCCTCTTTCTCAAGCTGGGACAAGACGATTTTGAATATTTCGTCCGGGCTTTTGGTAACGTCAATGCTCTGGCTCTTTATTGCAATCATCGCGATTCCGCCTTTCTTAAGGAACATTTTCGAGTTTTTAATCAAGATTTCGGACTGGTTTGGCTGGGCAACATCCTGATAGATGACGTCCACTTCCCCAACTTCTTTGTATTCTTCCGGCTTGTTTGCATCTGCTAAAATCGGAATTAGATTCTCCCGCTCTTCGCAGTTCTTGATTAACAGTTGCATGCAATGCGGAGCGAATTCTACTGCAAAAACTTCTCCTTCCGAACCAACAATATCAGAAACATGCGATGGAGTAGTCCCAGTTGATGCTCCAAGGTAAAGGACTTTTGTTCCGGAAGCAAACGGAAATGTCTTGAGCCCTTTTTTTATTGCTCCAGCCAATTTAGAGCGGAATGCGTCCCAGGAACGGTATTCCGTCCCTCCTTCACGGGTAAACCGTTCATCATATACTCGTTTGCCAGGGGATAAATTAATGGTTAAAAGAAACTTTCCGTCCGTAAATACTCCGGGAAATATGGATTTCATAAGGATGATATGGAACAAAAGGAATTAAAAGAACATATGCGACAAAATATCAGAATATATGACAAATCGGTTCCGAAATTTTGTAAAACGGTGGGGGCTCCCAATGCTCGGGGCAATGCTTGCAAACGCAGCGTTCATTGGCGCACGGACCATTGCAGAAAGAAAAATTAATGAAGAACTGGAAGCATTCAAAGCAGGCCCAGACCGCCCTGGAATAGTGTGTCCGGTTGCAAGGAAAGCATTCGAATTGTGGGATGAACACCTTTCAATAAACTTGGCATTCTCAGCATTTTTATCAGGAAGGGATAGATTTAAGCCGGCAGAAGACTATAGAAGAGGGAGCGAATCCTGCTTCGTGGCTGGATTGACAATAGAATCAATTTGGAAACAGTATCGCGATGCAATACGAACTAACGGCCCCGAAATACGTGGGTTAGTGCGTGCGTTAACTCCAATGGCTGCAAATCAGGATTTTTTAGACACAATAGGAGAGATAAAAGAGATAATCGCTTATTTTGACTGGGTTGCAAAAAATATATCCTACAGTGAAGACGTAGCAAATGGACCAGAAATAACAGTGGCAACAAGAATTGGGAATTGCAAGGCTAAAACATTGCTTCTTGCATCAATGCTTGAAAACGCAGGATACTACACCTCGTTCCTGTTAGTTCCTGGACACGTTTTCCTAATGGTAGACGTACCAGTTGGACTGGAATTAAGTGCAAGAGAGGAATACAAAAAAGCGGGAAATTACTTAATGAAAAAATACGGAACAACAATGGACAATCCAATTTTCGTTGATGAACATCGAGGCATATTTAGATTGGTGCTAGAGCCGACAATGGAAGATGGATGGAGAGGTTTTGTTCCGAACATTATGCCCTATTTTATGTTAGACCAGAAGCTAGTTTACGATCTCGCATTTGTCATCGATCCGCACGAGCACACCGTAAGGAAGCTGGATGGCACGCTGGTCGCATGGATGCCGAAATAGATTATTTTGAGGGGATCAAGCAACGAAGGATATAGAAAACTATACCCTTGGTTACTTTATCAATCCTGCCTTTTTCAACTTTTTGACTTCCGGTGCTGCAGCAGATGGAAGCATTCCTCCGACTACAAAATCCGGGTTTGCTAACTTAACCGCTGCTGGACGGATATTCCATTCGCCAAGTTTGCAAAAAAGATGCAATGGCACTCGTTCAACAGCTGGACTAGAAAAAGTTGGGGTATAATCTCTTGACAAGCCACTGGAACGGCATTCCATCCCGTGCTTTATTTCCGGTTCCATGGAAAATTTTGGCTGAATCCGGGCCACATTTAATTCTCGTCCCATTGGCAATATTGCTCCATTGGCTCCAAAAAATAAATTTGGCTTTTCGAACGAAAGGGGCATGATTTTTCTTTGAACAGCAGCTACATCCATAATTTCACCGAATAACTGAAATAAGGATAAGAGAAAAGAGAATAAAAAGAGAGAGGATGTCTAGTATAGTTCCGCATACTTTTCGGTTTCCCAATGGCTCACGTAAAGCCGATATTCGTCCCATTCTGCAAGCTTTGCCTCAAGATATTTTTTATGGGCATACGAGCCGAGCGTTTCTTTTGCAATCTCGCTTTTGCTGAATTCCATTAATGCCTCGTGCAACGACGCAGGAAGCTGCTTAATGCCGAACTTATCCAGCTTTGCGTTGTCAAAATCATACAAATCCTCTTCAACCGGGTCTGCAGGCACCAAGTTGTTTTTGATGCCGTCCAGGCCAGCAGTGAGCATAGTGGCAAATGCCAAATAAATGTTGCATGACGGGTCAGGGCACCTTAGTTCAATCCTTGCAGACTTTGGCTTTTCCTTCTGGTAGGCAGGAACACGAATAAGCGCAGAACGGTTGACAGTTGCCCAGCTTATATAAACCGGCGCTTCATAGCCAGGAGTAAGCCGTTTGTAGGAATTAACAAGTGGAGAGGTTATTGCGCTTATCCCGGCAATATGTTTCAATTGACCCGCGATAAAACTTTTTGCGGTCTTGGAAATCCTGTGCGGGTCAACCCCGTCGAAGAACATGTTTTCGTCACCTTTGAATAAACTCTGGTGAACGTGCATTCCTGATCCATTGATTTTAGAAATGGGCTTTGGCATGAACGTCGCGTGCAAACCATGCTTTTCTGCAATTGCTTTCAACACAAATCTCATGGTAGATGCATTATCCGCAGTTTTCAGCGCATCGCCATACTTGAACCCGATTTCATGCTGGCCAACTGCAACTTCGTGATGGGCAGCTTCCACGCTAATGCCAAATTTCTGGAGCGCGACAACCATGTCCCTCCGCACTTCATAGGCCATGTCCATGTTCAGGTCAAAATAGCTGCCCTTGTCATGGGGAAGCGGCTTGAACCCGTTATCTTTCTTGAAAAGGAAAAATTCCAA
>JBAYGV010000024.1:0-8995 GCA_041666445.1 Candidatus Micrarchaeia archaeon
AGCCAGAGAATCAGGAATAGTAATGATGAGGGGAGAATTCAACAAATCTTTTATCGAAGGTCTTCCAATTGGCGTTCCAGTCCATCAAAACCTTCTTGTCTACGCCAACGATGCAGCAGAAGAAGGCTTTGTTGCTACAATGTGAGGCCTGTACTTCATCGGCATGTAAGGCTGCTTTTCCTCATCTGAACGGTATTTCCGGTATAAGTAGAAATAGATAACTCCTATTACAAACCAAACTATTGCAAAATTCCTGCCTTCAACATGGAGCAAGGTTACCATCCCAAACACAGCAATGCAGCTTATCGTCCCGATTATCGATATTATGGAAACTTCCCGTCCGAATATCCGGAAATTCAGCGGAATCTTGAATGGCCTTATCAAATTCGGCTCTGAAAATCTCAATTTCATGGCTGAAAGGTTCGTTACTGTATATGCTGTCAGGGCGCCAAAAGCGTAGAGTTCACCAAGAAATATCATGTTTCCATAATACGCCAGGACCATTGCAACAATGGAAAATATTATCGTGGTTATCCAAGGAGTCCTAAACGTTGGATGAATCCAATTTGCCCTTCTTGAAACAAGGTTTGATTTGCTCATCGAATAAACTACGCGCGAAACCCCTATTATTCCGGTGTTCGCAGAAACAAAGCATATCAATACCCCTGCAAATGCAATTACTGGGGTAACTATTTCTGAAAATGGTAATGCTTTTGTTATCGGGACAAGCGGGTTATCCATATTCAGCTTCAGGGTTTCAGGAGTTACTATTCCCAATGCCATGACTGAAAGCACTATGGCAAATAGTACTACGAAGAAAACGGCCATAAGCGTTGCCCGTGGAAGAGTTTTTCCCGGATCCTTAGTCTCTTCTGCTCCCTGTGAAATGCTTTCTATCCCTACGAAAGCAACCATTGCTAAGGTTATTGAATAAAAGAAGTTGTCCCATCCCGGGTCTTCTGCTATTGGTTTTAGGCCTCCAACGAATTTTTCAGTGCTGAACGTGGTTCCAAAGCCAAGCCCTATCAGGGTAATTATGACTAAAATGACAATGACAGTAAGCGCGGAATTTACTCTTGAGGATTCCTTTATGCCCACTAGGTTAATCAGCATTAACACAAATATCAGCGATGCAGAAACCAGCCCGAATATTTCCCTAATTCCAGGAACGAAAAAAGTCAAATATCCAGTCGCTGCAACTGCAAATAGCGCTATATCTATAGTATAATCCAGCATAAGGCCCCATCCGGCTATGAATGAAACAAGCTTTCCAAATGCCCGTTTTCCAAAACTAGATGCTCCGCCGCAAACTGGTATTGCTGCGGACAGTTCGGCATATGCCAGTCCAGAGCAAATATATACTATTGAAGCTGCGAGTATAGCCAATGGCATTGCACCGTGTGCGTAAGCAGCAATAAGCCCCAAAGCAAGGAAAATGTCGGCTCCTACGTCTGCAAATCCCATGGAGAAACTCCCTAGCAAGCCAAGATCCTTTTTCAATTCACAGACCGGATTTTGGATGTGTTTTTTCAAACGTTTCATAGGATACCGTTTTTCGCTTTTCGCAGTAATTTTTTAGACTGACCAGTTATATAACAAAGTTACCGTTTGCGATAGATAGGGTTAGATTAGATTATAAACCTTCTGCTGACGTCCATAGGTGCTATAAATCCAGCCTCTGAAACATGATTCATGGACCTCGAACAGGCTTTCCAGTCCGCGTCCCGCGTTCTTTTCGGCACCGAGATTGGAAATCTTTCCGAATTTTTACCCTATCTATCCGAATTGGTAATGCCGTGCCATAAGCGAAAATCATCTATTTCTGGGAAAGAAGTGATGGTGGCAATGCCATTTTATCCAAAAAATTCGAAGTTCATCTCGCAGGATGAAATGGAAAAGGCTACGTTCGAGCCATTGAACATCAACGAGATAAAGGACATTGATTCTCTCCTAGCTGCTGCCGAAGAACGGATTGCCTATTGCGGGAATAAGGTTTTCGGGAAATGTGAAGCAGTCGCAAGAATTGACAATTGCGTTGACTGTGCTTACGTTGAAGATTCACACAACGTCTGGGAAGACCGCTATTGCGCTTTCCTTTCTTACGTCCGGGAGTCCGAATTCATGTTCGGCTGCAATGCGCTTGCAGGGTGCAAGTATTCCATGAGGTGCCAGGAAGGCGTTGAATATTCCCGCTGCTTTGAAACTCATTATTCTTCAAGAATAAGCGATTCCTACTATGCGTTCAACTGCACGGGATCACAAGAAATAATTTTTGGGTTCAATCTTCGTTCGAAGCGGTATGCCATCGGGAACCTGGTTCTTCCGAAAGAGCGCTATTCCGAACTAAAAAAGAAGTTGGTTTCCGAAATGGCGGAAAAGCTGAAGGAAAAGAAGAGGATATTTTCGATTGCAGACGTTGTTGGCAAAAGTGTGAAAGGCGCGGGCCAGCCGGTTGAAACTCCCTATTCCCCAGTCCCATTAAAGGTAGAAGATGCGTTCCGGAAAACAACAAAAATCCTGTTCGAAAAGGAATATTCCAACTCTCCGGATTTTGCAGACTGGCTGCTTAGAAGGGCAATGGTGGTGAAAAAAATCAAAGGAGCGCTCGGAACTCCGACGTATATGGTGGACGGGCTTCCGATTGTTAGCGAAATCCCGCACACCCGAATTGTTACTTTGCAGGAAGCGCTCGAAAGCTCGAAAAATATGGTTGCCATTGGCGATGGAGATGCCCCTACGCTTCAAACTTTGCTCGATTACGCAGCAGAGCACGCCTATTTCACATTTGAGTTTGTTGATGGGGCGAGCGAAGAGGCAGTTGACGTTTCTTCCGTTTTCTTTTCCACCCACGTCTATCGGGTATGGGATACCACCCGGGCGAAATATTCCGGATTTGCAACTGCCATCGTCCGTTCGGATTATGTTTTCGGCGGGTTTTTCCGGGCGCTTGAATGCCATTTCTGCATAAATTGCTATGATCCGGTTAATTTGAAAGGCTGCTTTGAGGTTGATTCTTCCCACAATTGTTTCAATTCCTATTTTCTCCATAACTGCGAGAATATGGACAACTGCCTGTTCTGTTTCAACGTGAAAAGCAAGCGCTATGCCGTTTGCAACACTGAAGTCGGAAGGGAAGAATTCATGCGAGTGAAGAAAATCCTGCTCGATTACATTAATGGGGAATTGGAAAAGAAGAAAAGCGTAGGGATTGATATTTTTGACGTTTCTAAAAGAGATTCAAGCAGGTCGATAAAATGAAATGCCCAGCAAGCCATATTCGTCACATGAAGGAAAACCGGAAGTTCAACAAAGGTAAGCATTACTTGGAAGTTAGGAAAAAGATTGTGAAGAGAGGAAAGGAGAGCGTTTAAGCATCCTGCCGTCCCCTCAATTCAATACTAAAAACTAAAAAAAGAAAAAAACCAACTAACCACAAATTTCGTTAGCTGGATTTATGCATCTCTCTTCTTTATCACACCAACTCTTGCCAGGTATTTTCATGCAATCCTGCGCTGCGTTGCCCGGAACTTCATAGGTGCAGTTTTCTTCCCATGACCTTATGCATTTTTGCTTTGTTGCGCACCAGGAATATCCTGCGCTTCCAATGCAGCCATGTGCGTCTTTATCCCCCCCGACAATTGCGTTTGGGGCATTCCCAGAGTGGATTTTTCCATTGCTGTCGATTGAGACAATTGCATCCACGGCTATCCTATTATCTGTGCCTACGGTGCCATTTTCATCCATTCCGATTGTCTTATCGGTTTTTACATTGCCATTTTTTACTTCAACAGTTGTTCCTTTGACAGTTACTTCTGCATTCTCCTTGGTTTGGATATGCACTACTGGTGCCAGAATGTACTCTCCGTTTCCAGTCATATGAATCGATTCTTCTACAATGAAGTCCAATGCTACTACTGAAACCGAGTTGCCATTGACATTAAACGCGCCAACTATTTTCAAATCCCCGGATGGAAGTTTTGCGTCGTGGTTTCCAGTCTCATCTGTTACAACTACCTTTGATATGTGCAGCTTAACCTGATTGTAAGCGCCATCGCTTAGGTTGATGTCTGCCAGCAAAGCTTGGGTATCCAATGCCTTGAGCTGAAGCAAGTCAAATGTTTGCTGTGCAGAAGAAACAGTAACCCAGCTTTGGGCAGTATTTTGTACTAAAATACTGTCAATGGTTATGTTTACGCTGCTAACCAAACTCACTTCTGGGGCCTTATCGGTGATTGTAAAGACAACCCTTCCGTTTTGAGCCGCTTTTAAGCCCTGGCATGTTTCAACAGCCGGAGTTATGCATTTCTGCTCATTATCGCACCATGCCTTGTTTGGGGTTTTCATGCAATCCTGTGCTGCACTTGTCGCGTTTTGAGTAGGCCCTACACAGCCGGCAAGCACTAACGCAAACGCCAATACAATAAAAATTATTGATATCTTTTTCATAATTTCACCTCACTTACATTTTTCTATGAAAAATGTACATTTACAATGCTGAAAAAACATTGTTAAATTTTTTCAGTTATCCTTTAAAATCCTAATCCTAGAAAATGGATAAGCAGAACCAATAACGCACCCGGCACCCCGCCGATTGCGACAATCCCTACCGAAAACAGGTCTATCGGTATTCCAGCCCCGAAAAAATTCAGGATAAAGAATAGTAGGATTCCCATGATCGAATTGACGATTATATATTTCGGGTTCTTCAAGAACCGGTATACTAGGTACACGACTAAAATTGCGAATAATAATCCTACAAATTCAAGCATAGCATATACCTTAAACAAATGCAACTAAAATACGTGCAGTAGGGGGCAAGGGTGGAAACGGAATTGTAAAAAACCGCCCGGCAGGAAAAACAGTGGGGGAGAAAGAGAGTGTTTGAGTAATTCATATCATTTATTCGCATACGTTTCTACGTATGCATGCAGCTCTTCAACACCCGGGAAAAATAATCCCCTGCGGCTGGCAACCGCTCCTGCGGCAAAAATCGCGCGATTTTTTTCAAACGATTCTAGCTGTGCGTATTTTGACGAGTAGATGATTGGAACTCCGGCAAGTTCGGTTACTTCTTTTATTGCCTTTATAACGGTTATGGCATCATGTTCAGACGGAATACTTGGTACCATAATTAACGGATTGCATCTTTGTATGCCGTCAACCAAAATAACTTGCGGCTTGAATTCCACCAGCGTTCCCACATTCCGAGTCCATACGCCCGCTTCAATTTCGTAATTTTCTCTGGCGCGGTTTACAGCCGAAACCAGTTCGCCACGGTATCTTTTCCACACTCTGGCTAAAACTGACCATTTCAAATCGTGTTCGGCCTCTTGCATTTTTCGCAAAGCGCTGTTTTTAGAATATATCGCCGCTTCGCAAATGCCTTCTTCCATGCTTACCAAACGCACGTTTCTGCCAGCATATTTTTCTCTGGCAGATTGGATGCTAAGTGAAGTATAATTTACAATTGCAACCCTCAATTCTTCTTCAAGCGGTGCACCACCACTAGCTCCGGCACGATTACGGTATTTATGGCTTTTCAAAAAAGCTACCCTGCGGCTAAATTCTGCAGCTTTTCCATACCACTTTTGCATCTGTTTTTTTCTAGCTTGCGAAAACACGATTATTCACCCATTATGGTATATCCTAACCCACCATATAAACAATGGGTGTCCAACCATTGGACTACCAGACTGATAGATTTTTATATTCGGTTTGCCTATCCACTACTATGGATTTAATGGTTCTAGAACGTCTTGGGCTGAGCAAAATTGAAGTTAAAACTTACGTGTGCCTGCTGGAGCTTGGCTCCGTGCCGTCCGGAAAGATAGTAAGAGAAACTGGCCATCGGAAGTCTACGGTGTACGAAACCCTCAGGAGATTGCAGAATCGGGGCCTTGTTTCCCACGTAATTAGGAATGGGATGAAACATTTTGAGGCCGTTGAACCAGATAAGATTATGGATATTATTGCTGAGAGAAAGAATACGCTTAATGAAACTGAAATTCAGGCAAAGCAGCTAGTTATTGAATTAAAAAAAGGATTTGACACCCTCAAGCCTCACGCAGAAGCGCATGTTTTGGAAGGGGTTGAAGGTTTCAAGGCAATGCGGCGCGATGTGCTTAGGCATGCCGATAGTGAGCAGCTGCTTATAGGGGCGATTTCCCGCGAGAACGAAGTCATGCCCGCGTTTTTCAAGGATTGGAACAGGCAACGGCAGAAGATGAAAATTAAGCTGAAAATTTTGCATAAGGAAAGTGCACGGAAGAAGCTGATGGCAAAGAAGAATTACATGGGCGGGTATTTCGAAACAAGATTCTTGCCAGAGCAGTTGGAAAGCCCTGCCGTCATCAATATTTACGGAGACCGGGTGGCAAACGTCTTATGGAAAAAAGATTATCCAATATGTTTTTTATTAATCAACAAGGAAATTGCCGATTCTTACCGAAGATATTTTGAATATTTGTGGGGGGCGTCTAAAAAATAAAAAATGCAGGGAGCAGGACATCCAGTTTCCAGTCTTGAGTTCTGCATTTTGGAAACATTTGAACCTGCGTAGGTACTAAACCACTGAACCCTGAATCCAGCACGTTTGACCGCTCCGCCATCCCTGCGTATTAATCTTAGCCACTAGTCTGCACTTGCGGACTTGAATCTCTCAAAGAGAGATTTGGCGGGAATTGCCATCAGGCAATCGGACCGCCATCCCTGCAAACGAACGTTAGTGAGTTTGCGGGGAATCATTTGTCATCAGACAAATTGAGTCCCTGCAGCGAACGCTAACGAATGGCACGCAATTCTATTTCTCCCCAAAACATATTAAAAATCCGCCATTTTAGAGCCGTGCTATCATCCAGTAGGTTTTTCCAGCATTTTTGTGCTCCACAGGTTTAACTATTCGGAAACCGAGCTTTTTGTAGAACCCGACGGAATTTATTGCAGCGTGCATCCTGAGCATATCGAATCCATGCGCCCGGGCTACTACCGTAATTTTGCGCATCAGTTTTCTTCCAATCCCGCAATTCTGGAAATCCGGATGGACGAACAGTCCGCAAACCCACCCATCCTGCGTAAGTTGAATCGTTCCGGCAATCCGGTTTCCGTCCGTTGCAACAAAAATTTCCCGAGCGCCAGAATCCGCCAGTTTCCGGATGTTTTTCTGAGAGTAGCAGCCCGCAACATAGTTCAGGACTTTTTTCGGGTAGTATTTGGAATCTATTCCGTACAAACTTAGCATTATCAAATTGGCTACGCTGGATACCTCATGCATTCTGAGCCTTCTGATTCTAACAGCAATACCGCTAAATTTCACGAACTAATTGGGTTTTTGAAGGAATTAAAAGGAATGTAACATTATTCTTTTTTCCCAGTTGCAAGCGCATCCTTCAATTCATTAACCAGCCTTACCATGTTCACTTTCCCATATTTTTCTACGAAAACTAGCCCCTTCTTTTCCATCTTGCCAACAATTCTGTGCGCCTTCAATCTTGTCATTCCCGGCAGTTTCGATATTTCAGCCTGGGTTGTCATCCCTTCCTTTTCAGAAATAAGCTCTATGATCTCTCGTTCCTCTTTCGAAAGGAATTTCATGACTAGCATTGCACTGTTGCATACTGCAATCTCCTTTTGCGCAACCTCCTCCTTCAATAAATAGTATACTCCCGCCCCGACAAGTATTCCAAGGAAAGAAGTTACTATCATGAATTCAACATGATGGCCCATTATGAACGAGCTTATTGGGTTCGGGTTCATCCCATCGCTTACTGTGATATAAGATAAGACCAGCAATGCAACTAGTACTACAAATCCAACGATTATCCCTATTCCCAAAACTATCTTGGCATTCTTGTCCATTATTCTACCTCAAGCCCAGTGCAAGCACTATCCTTTACCTCGTATACTAAGATTGTTTCATCTTTTAATATATATTGTTTCAACCAAATGAAACAATAGGAACTGGCTGTTGTTGATTCAAGAAGCCTGTTCTGGTGAAGTTTATGAGTCAGAATAATTTCGAAATCAAAAAAAGCACATTGATTGTAGTGCTCGTAGCGCTGATTGCGGTTTCCGGGGCTGCCTATTACGTATTGACGGTTCCAACCCAAAACCCGAATGTCGGCTGTTCAAATCCGGAAAACGTGTGCCTCTCTCCACCAACATCGAACGGTTCGGGAGCCAATGCGGGGCAGCAGGCTAATGGCGTGCAACCTGCGGGGAGCATCCAGAAAATCTCCATTCGCGCGCTTTCGAGCGGCCAATATGACAATCCGGAAATTCATGTGAAAGTGGGAATTCCGGTTCGTCTTACGTTTACTGCGGATAATGGAGCGGGTTGCGGCAAGTACATGGCAATCGATGAATTCGGGGTAAAATTAACATCAAGAAACGGGGAAGATGAAGTAGCAGAATTCACTCCTCAAAATCCGGGAACATACTACTACCATTGCGGGATGTGGATGTTCAAAGGAAAGCTGGTGGTCGAATGAAAGAAATAAAATCAAATGAAGTAACGCTGAATGTGGAAGGGATGCATTGCAAATCCTGCTGCCTTAGGATAGGAGACGCGCTGTTGGACATCGAAGGCGTTTCCGGGGTTTCTGCTGATTTCAGGAACGGGCAGGTAGTCTTTTCATGCTCAAGCGAAAAGCTTGTAGAAGTTGTAAAATCCGCCATAAGAAAAGAAGGATATAGGGTGAAATGAATGGAAGAAAAATGCGAATCTTGTCCAACCGGACGGGGTGATATGTCAAATGTCATGAAATATATCTCTGACTTGGCAAGCGGTTCTCCAGAGCTGGCAGTAGAGCGCAGGCTGGCAGTATATTCGATTGTTTCGCTTTTGGCTCTCGGGGCGATTTCCGGATTTTTGTTTTTCAATTCCGCGGTTTTTCCATTCGTAATTTTTTCGGCCTTGCTTTCGGTGACCGCAGCTTTCACATATTTTCATCTTGATTGTTACAAGAAGAACTTATCATGCGCAAACGGAATGATGGCA
>JBAYGV010000025.1:0-8890 GCA_041666445.1 Candidatus Micrarchaeia archaeon
AATGATTTTCAATAATTACGCGACCATGACGTATATCAAAGAGCATACTGAGCCAAACCAAAAATTGTCGTTGGAACTAATCAAAAGCATACACAAGATAATAACTAAGGATACGTTGGGGGATAAAGCCTACGAAGGAAACTTCAGGATGGACAACGAAGTTAACGTTTATTCGCGGGAAGACGGTCAGCTGGTGCATCATCCGCCAGAATATGGTAAAATCAGTTCCCTACTTGAACTCCTATGCGAATTTGTTAATGGCGAATCGAGTTACCTGCATCCGTTTGTCCAGGCTAGCATAATCCATTATCTTATTGGTTATATCCATCCGTTCAATGATGGCAATGGGCGAACTGCCCGTGCTTTATTTTATTGGTACCTGCTTTCTAGAGGCTATGATTATATTGAGTATGTTGCGGTTTCAACAGCAATAAAGAAAGCGCCTGCGCAATACATGCGGGCCTATCTATATTGCGAGACTGATGACAACGATGTAACCTATTTTGTAATATTTTGTTTGGAGAAATTTGAGTTGGCCGTTCGTTTATTCGAAGATTATGTTGCAAAGAAAAAGGACGAGAATCTGCGATTGTATGAGACCGTGCGTAAAAATCCGGAATTGAACTTCCGCCAGGCTGATATTCTCACTGTGCTTGGCAAAAGTGAGAGGCCGATAACGTTTAAGGAAATGCAAGAACGATACGATATAACTTATCAGACTGCAAGAACGGATTTGCTTAAGCTGGTGAAGGATGGGTATTTACACATGGTTGTGAAGGGGAGGCAGTTTGTATTCTTGCTGAAGAAAGAGTAAAGTAGTGGTTTGTTCGTCCCGTTTCCGTTATCCGTTCGGTTCGTTCGGGATTGTGGGGGGGGGGGCGACGGGACGGAAGAGGGAAAAAGGGAGGGAAAGAGACAGAAGGATAGTCTAAATCTTATTTTCCACAATCTATCACAAAAGCATAGGTTTATACAGGTTAGCTTCGTAAGAATTAATGATGACTCATCGCAAAGAGCACAAGATTGGTCGTATTGCTGCAGGTGCAGTTGTACTTGGAACAGCGTTAACCCTTTTGTTCGCTCATTCTGCAAAAGCTCACGGTCAGGATAGGCCGGATTTAAGCAAAGGAAAAGAAAGGCCAGCAGTTGTTGATACCAGGCCGGTAGATCAAGGAAAACGAGTAGCCAAGGCAGAGGATGGAAAAGTTCCGTTGATGATTGCGCAGAGCGCTCCTCTTGCTGGCGTACTTGCTACAGGAGTTGTAGGAACTGGACCTAATCCGGAATTAGAAGGATTGGAAACTTATCCTCTAAACAACATACATCAGTTAATTCAGAATAGTAAGCAGTATACTATCGAAGTAAAAGGAGAAGGACCTACGTTTTTTGCAAGTGCGAAGGTTACGCTAGATGATGGCACTACTGTTTTAGCATTAGTTAATGTGAGTGAAAACCTTTTGGTAGTTGGGATGAATGGTAAGATTTTAGGTGCATATAACTTAGATAAACTTATTCGTCTTAATGGTGGGGCGATTCCGAAAGCATTTGCCTTATTCTTTGATTTTGATGACCCAGTTCATTATGATTCGAAAGGAGGTTATCGAGTAGGTGTCAATTTGATGCCGATTAATAGTGCTACTCGTGATCCAACATCCGGAACGGTTAATATGTACGTAAATGGGTTTACTAGACCAAAAAGCTTTACTGTAGAACAATATCAATTAGCACGCTAATTTTTAAACTTATTCTGTGTTAATTAATCATGGCAGGGGGAACAGTTTATCAACCGGAGAATGCAAACGATGTACAAGAGTCATTATCTAAGATATCTGGCGGAGTAAATGCGCAGTTCTCAAAACTTAATACTGCTCAAGCTAATTCTTCACTATTGTCTGGCGATATGCAAAAATATAAAATCCACGCTCAAATCCAGTTGCAAACAAAAAACCAAACTGGAATGTCCGATAGGGAATTCGCAGAAAAATCCACTGCTGGCGCTTCGCAGGCACAAAAAGCATTTGCTCTGGATATGCTTATTAATCTCGGTTTTCAGAGGAGGGACGTGCTCAATATGACTAGCTACAGCGACCAAAACGGCATGACCAATAACCTTACCCGAGATTTGATGATGCAGAATCTCCTGCTTCTTCAGCAAGTTCGGGCGGATCTGCAAAAAGAGTTGGACTCTGAATCTGACCCTAAGAACAAAAAGAAACTTGGCGAGGCGATAGACATTTTAGAAACAGCAGAACAACGTTCGAGCAAGGGCAATCTCACCCCTAAAGAGAAAAAAGAGCTCGCTGATCAGATAGACGAAGTACTTAAGATGAAACTGAATACGCCAGTCCTAGACATGCTGCAAAATCAAACAAGCCGGGAGATGCTCCACGACCATAATACGTTTGCAGGGGTTGTTGCAGACAAAAGAATGGCATAGTAGCTATTTCTTCATAATTTTGTAAAGCGAATCCTTGTATGGACCGGCATTCACTTGGAATCCGAGTAGCTGTAGAATTTGAATCTGCTGGTCAAATTTTTCCTTTAGAAGGTCATCCAGCCGGTTTGTTATTCCATCCAAATTCTGCTCCTTTGCTTTAGACAGTAATTCCTTTATCTTTTCAAATATTACTTCAAACTCTTTTGAGCGCGAAAATTCCTTGTATATGTTTAGTACCCTTACAAGCTCTCTTCCGAATGTATCGTTAGTCAGCGTAAGATTTGCAGTAATCGAAGTTTCATACGTATAATCAAGTTCTCCCGCAAACCAAACTGCAGGATTCGGGTCGAATCCCAATTCCAAGGAATCGTTAATAAGGCGCATTCCAAGTTTCTGCAACGCCTCTTTGTCTTTTTTGATGTTTTCTGGCAACCCAAAATCAATGGCATAATCCAGAGCTTCTGGCTCGGAGAATTTATCATTCTTATGAAATTCAGCCAATTGAAGTATAAAGTCCAGATAAAAATATTTGGCATCATTTCCGTTTTCCAAAAAATAGCATTTGATGGAAGCCACAATGCGTGAACCAATGCATCCATTCCTGAATTGATCTATGAAAACTGGTTCTACCAGAACATCGTATAAATCAGTATCCATGGAAAGTGCATTGTCAGCGCACGGGTAATATCTTACTAATACGTCAAGATAGTTCTCCTTGCTCTTTAATAACGCTTGAGTTAGCTCTTTTAAATTTGGCTCCAAAAATTCAATGATTTTTTTGGTTTTTTGAGATAAATGGAGTTTTTCCTTTATATCCTGTTCCATCATCGAGTATACTCGTTCCATAACCTCATTTTTCCTTAATCCGTGCAGTTCATCTTTTGGCAATTTTACAGTAAAATCGTCCAGTTGCAGGTTCTCTTTATGTGTATTCCTTGGGTGTTTTGCCAATATTGAAACTACAGAATTCTTTTGAGAGATGGGAGTATCAAATATCTTATTTACTTTTTCTAATTTATACTTGTAATCTGGCTCATCCGGTTTATACTCTACTTGCCCTAGCCCTTCATCTTCTAATCTTTCCTTTATTTTTTCCATTTGGCTTGCCACATCATTTTCATCGTTTTGAACCATACGAACCCCTTGCCCATCTTCTATATCTTGATATGCTCAGTCCAGAATTATAATGCTTGCTCTAGGTACGATTATTCATTTATCAGTTATAGTTTTCTCCTTCTTCACCTTCTTGATCTCAACGTACCATTGGCAGGAATTTTTCCAGATGATATTGTCAACGTATTTGAATCCGCATCTTTGCATTTTTCCAGTACTAGGATATTTTTGATCCCGCTGATTTCTGCAGCCAGTGGTTGCAGTTTTGGTTTTCGTTCGGGAGTTCCGGGATTGTGGGGGGGGGGGGGCCAGACGGGACGGAAAGACGAAACTATAGCCCACAAATTAAACCTTTTGCTTCGCATAGTTTAGCATGACAAACAAATTCGTTAAGTTTGTTTCTGACGAGCATTTCCTGAAGTGCGTCAAGCACGTCGTTAGTGCGTACCCGCCACCAGGGCAAAAGTTGGACATGGCTAAATTGCAACGTAACACACTTGACCCGTTTAAGATGGTTTTTGATATATTAAATGGGGGTACGACCATATCCGCCTGGATAAAGGGGGAGGAAATAAGGCAAAAAGACAAGACTATTAACAACCGTATTGGGGAATTCCATCAGATGCTCCTGGGAGGGGTCGATGGCTGGGTTAACCTGGGTACTGGCGATGAGACTAAGGTTGATTTGAGAAAAGGGGACAATACTATTTTTATCGAGCTTAAAAACAAGTTCAATACCCCTAATAGCGATTCACTTTCCAAAGTTAGGGAGAAATTAAAATCCCTGTTACAGGCGTATCCAAATTCCCGTGCCTACTGGGCGTATATACTTGATAAGAACGGTGAGTCTTACGACGTGATTTGGAAATATGGTAATGAGGAACCGGACGAACGACTAAGGAAAATTTCAGGTAAAAAAGTATACGAATTGATAACTGGAGATCCTAAGGCATTAGAAGCGGTTTGGAAAGCATTGCCCAAGGCAATATCCAAAGTCATAAAAAAGGGAATAAAAATACCGGATTCTGAAAAAATTAAGCTTCTCGGGCTTTTTAAGGCATCCATAAAATAACGGTTTTTGGATGGCAGATATTTTTGATACGAAAACTCGGAGCAGGATAATGTCCAGAATACGGTCAAAAAATACCGAACCGGAATTGGAACTACGCCGTATGCTTAGAAAAGACGGTTTCCATTTTTCTACTTATTCCAAATTACCAGGTACTCCCGACATAGTTTTCAAAAAAATTAAGCTTGCCATATTCGTTGACGGGGAATTTTGGCATGGCCATAACTGGCTTAGGAAAGGGAAAAGGCCGAAAAGCAAATTTTGGAGAAGGAAACTGCTGGGAAACGTCTCAAGGGATAAGAAAGTAGATAGGGAACTTCACATGATCGGCTGGAAGTATGTCAGGGTTTTGGATTCACAAGTTTTCAAGCAATCAAATTACGTACTTTCAAGGATAAGGAAGCATTTTAGTGGTTTATGATTTTTGCTTTGCCGGAATATTCTTTGCTTGGATTGTTGCGATGTCCCCCAAGGCATCAACTACGCATTTTCCAACTTCTTCAGCTAAATTAACAGGTACTGCATTTCCAATTTGTTTGTATTTTGAGACTACCGAGCCTACAAAGTTCCATTCATCCGGGAAAGACTGTATTCTTGCATATTCCCTTACAGTAAATGGCCTAGTTTCTTCCGGGTGTATCCTGTCAGTTTGTTTTTGGGTTGGTGAGCACGTGAGCGTAAGCGAAGGTTCATCCCACGAAATCCGTCTTGCCATTCCCCTGCGGCCACCACCAGAAGTGAAACTTGCGCCCATGTATTCTTTTTGTAATTCTACAGGAAGGTTAATCCAGCAGCCACCGGCTGGAACATGCGCAAGTATCTCCTTCCTTCTCTTTGAATATCCTGTCCCTTCCGATTGCGGGACGTTTGCAAGCGCATCCTTGAGTGATGGCCTGTGTTTATGCGGTTCTGGGTAATTGAATTTAAACCCGCTCTTTGTACCAACTATAAATATGCGTTTTCTCTTTTGCGCTACCCCATAATCCCAAGCATTGAGTATTCTATATTGTACCGTGTAACTGTCAACTTCTTTTGCCAATATGTCCAGCATTGTCTTGAATGTCCTGCCGCCGTCATGGCTTGGCAGGCCTGCGACATTTTCAGCTACGAATACTTTTGGCTGCACTTCCTTTACGCAACGTGCAAACTCGAAAAAGAGGGTGCCACGTACGTCTTCAAAACCAAGCCTTTTTCCAGCGTAACTGAATGCCTGGCATGGGAATCCCCCAGTCACTACGTCTGCAGAGATCCCCTTAAAACTCAATTTCTTTACGTCTTCGTGCACTACATTCCAGTTCGGCCTGTTTTTCCTTAATGTAGAAACGCAGTTTGCATCTATTTCGTTGAGTATTATTGCGTCAAAACCCGCCCTTTCAAAACCTAATGCCAAGCCGCCAGCACCGGCGAAAAGTTCTATTACGGTCGGTTTTTCCGAGGTCATAATATTCAATTCTTTTTTGTGGTTTAAAAACCTTACTAGGGGGTCTTTCCAGTGTTTCCACTGTTAATTCTAAACTAAATTGTCCTACAATGACGTTTTTTTCCAGTCCGCATAATCCCGAATTTATTTTCTGTGTATTTGCTCTCCTTTAACTCTTTTAAATGCTGCCGCTGAACTATTGAACGTAAAGAGTAATAACCTTTCTTGAGATAATAATCTGATGTTCAAAGCTATTTTGTTTGATTTGGACAATACTCTTCTGGATTTCCTCACTTTCAAGAAGGAAACAGCTAAAGCAGCAGCTAAAGCGATGGTAAAACAAGGATTACCTGCAACAGAAACCGAAGCTTATGGAAAAATCTTCTCGGTTTATGATGAAAAAGGAATTGAATACCAAAAGACGTTTTATGAAGTCGTCAAACAATACGACCTTGAGGTTAACTTGGCTGAAAAAATCCAACAAGCAGGAATTCTCGCTTATTTACAAAAGAAATTTGAGGTTTTGAAACCTTATCCGATGGTTAAACCGACGCTTAAGGAGCTGCGGAAGAGAGGGCTTAAACTTGGCATTGTTTCCGACGCTCCGCGCAACAAGGCATGGCAGCGTTTAATCCTAGCTGGATTGGAAAACGAATTTGATTTTGTAATTACTCATTCAGATACTCAAGAGTTCAAACCGCACCCTTCTCCGTTTACTTTGGCACTCAAAACTTTGGGTGTCTTGCCGGATGCAGTTTTGTTCGTTGGAGACAATCCCTCGCGGGATATCAAAGGAGCGAAAGCAGTCGGAATGAGAACGTGCTTGGCGAAATACGGGCAGACGTTCAAGGAAGATGTAAAGGCGGATTATGAAATTGAGAAGTTTGAAAATATTATCAAATTAATTAGATTAGGTGAATAAAATTATGAAGAACTATTTACCCAAGTTTGAATTTTTAAAATATTCTTTTACAACTTCTATTATTGGCTTTGTCAGTGGAGCCGTTATTTTTTTTAATCCTATTCTTGGTGCAATTCTATTCATTATTGATTTAATAGTAGATGCAAAAATCATGGAAACTGTTGATACGCGAGAAGATCTTAATGATACAAAAATAGAACTTAATAAAATAAAAAATGAAGCCAGTCAGTTATTAGAAGATTTGAAAAAGACGAAGCGCGAAGTAACTGAAGTCAAAGAAAAAACTTTTGATACATTTAGTAAACGAGGTTTTATGACTATAGAAGAAAGATTGAAAGATATAGAAAAAAATATTGGTATTGGCTCAAGTCTTTCTTTTCACGATACGATATTACAGCGTTTGGAAAAAATTGAATCGAAAATTGCGGATTTCGAGCGTTCTATGAATCGACGTTATTAAAAGTGATTTTATGGTCTCTCTAACATTTTATGGTGGAGCAAACGAAATTGGAGGAAACAAGATACTGCTTGAAGACAAAGGTGCTAGGATATACCTGGACTTCGGACAAAGCTTTGACTTTGGCCAGGAATTTTTCTATGAATACCTCCAACCACGGGCAGCCAATGGATTAGAGGTTTATTTTGAATTTGGGTTGTTGCCGAAAGTTCCCAAGCTTTACAGCAAGGACATGCTTGAGCTTACAAAACTGAAATACGAAAAACCAGACATTGACGCGGTTTTCATTTCGCATTCGCACTCCGACCATGTGAACCATCTTCCTTTCCTGGACGAATCAATACCTGTTTACATGGGGCATGGAACGCACAGGATATTGGAGATATATCATAAATTATATTCATCTATGTGCGACATAGGCGAACATATCGATTTGCGTTTTTTCAAATCAGGAGATAAGATAAAAATCAAGCATCTGGTTATTGAACCGATTCATGTGGAGCATTCAATTCCAGGGGCTTATGGATTCGTTATTCACACCAGCAAAGGCTCTATAATTTACACCGGAGATTTGCGTATGCATGGGCCAAAAAGCGACATGACAACCGAATTTATAAAAAAAGCAGCAAAAAGCAAACCCATTGCGTTGTTGACTGAAGGGACAAGGATGGGTTACGAAACAGAACACAATAACACGGAGGAAGAAGTAGAGCAAAAAGCAACAAAAATTGTAAGCGAATCAAAAGGAATTGTTTTCGCGTATTTTTCCATGTCTAACGTTGACCGGTTCATGTCATTCTATCGTGCGGCTGTGAAAAACGGCAGGAAGTTGGTTGTGGACACAAAGTTTGCCTATGTGCTGGACAACCTTAAGGAAAAAATACCTGCACTGCCGGATATCGTGACAGATGACAATCTCAGAGTATATTTCAGGCTTTCAAAAACAGGGGCATTCGTGGAAAAAGATTATTTGGTTTATGAAAGAAAATTCATTCCAAGGATGATTACGTACAAGGAATTATCCAAGAACCAGAGCAAGTTTGTAATGCACATGAGCTTTTACAAATTGATGGAATTATGCTACCTAAAACCGAAGAATGGAGATTATATCTATTCTTCCTCCGAGCATTTCCTGGAAGGGGAAGACAACGAAGATGAGCGTGTTGTTCTTGAAAATTGGATGAAGCATTTTGGAGTTAAATTCCACAAGAACGTGCACTGTTCCGGCCATGCCAGCAAAGAGGACATAGAAAAGATGGTAAAACAGATAAAACCTAAAATCCTGGTTCCCATGCACACTCAAAGCGCAAAAGAGTTCATGAAGCTGCATGCGAATGTGCTGATTCCGGAAAAGGAGAAGAGGATTGAACTATAAACCAAAGAAAAATAAGAGATGAACAATTTTATGGTCAAAGAGAAGAATAATAATGAAACTGCTCCCCCCAGATGTTCTTACTGCAAGTCTTTGGTCG